>NZ_JBFTNE010000026.1:0-128901 GCF_056397325.1 Cupriavidus sp. 05N39 | reverse complement strand
TGACTGGCTACATCCGTGATTTGCACCCCGGACATAACCAACATGTTTTACTGTGCGAGCACTTTATAACTTGTAAGCTAAAAGACCGAAGTCTTCCGCATCCGCTATCAAGCGCCCACACTTATCGGTTGTTTGTTTGTTAAAGAACTAGTTGCGGTTCGCTTTGCTTACCGCGTCGCTGCGTTTGCTGCAGCAGAGAAACGAGATTATGAAGAACTTTTCAAACTTAATCAAGCATTTTGCGAAATTTCTTTTTCCCGGAAACTTCGCTGACTTCGCCTGATTACTCTCGTTAATCCCCGCAACCATTTTCTGCCRCTCRGTTTGCAGCGGTGTTTCCTGCTGCGGGGGACCGAATACTAAGGGTTTCCCACTAAGCTTGCAAGCTTTTTCTGGGAAATTCGTAAAGTGTTCCCGCAGCCACTCAAGCGAATTGAGTGGCCTGGGGCCAGCCCGGCTACGGAACTCAGACAATCACGCTTTGAGCCGCTTGCAGCGAACCCCAAGTCTGGGCAGCGACACCTTGCCGCACCCCTAGAACCCGGCCACGTTCTCCCGTTTCATACTAAACTTTCAAAACTTTCTAAAAATTCAAAACAGACAAGCATGCATCTCTCGCCCCTGATCCAGCGCTTCGTGCTCCATTTCGGCGAAATGGGCAGCCGCTGGGGTATCAACCGTACAGTCGGACAGATCTACGCCCTGCTGTTCACCGCCTCCCGCCCGCTCAATGCCGACGAGATCGCCGAAGCGCTGGGCTTTTCGCGCTCCAATGTCAGCATCGGCCTGAAGGAGCTGGAGTCGTGGAACCTGGTGAAACTGTCGCATCAGCCAGGAGATCGCCGCGAGTATTTCTCGGCGCCTGACGATGTCTGGGCCATCTTCCGCACGCTGGCCGAGGAACGCCGCCGGCGCGAGATCGATCCGACCCTGTCGATGCTGCGCGAAGTCCAGCTGGAAACCCCGTCCGACCCCAACGACCGCCATGCGCAGGAGCGAATGAAGGAGATGTACCAGCTGATCCTGCTGGTAACGAGCTGGTTCGGCGATATCCAGAAGCTCGACGTGGCCACGCTGGAAAAGCTGATGAAGCTCGGCTCCAAGGTCAACAAGTTGCTGGAAGCGAAAGAAAAATTCAGCATCGCCCTCGGCGGCAAGCCTCGCGCCGATACCGCCCCAGCCAGCGTCGTGAAGGCCAAGCCGACCCGCACCCGGAAGGAGTAGTTCCATGTTCTCGTCGCTCGACCCGGTGGTGCTGGCGCGCGTGCAGTTTGCCGCCAACATCACTTTCCATATCCTGTTTCCCACCATCAGCATCGCCCTGACCTGGGTGCTGCTGTTCTTCAAGCTGCGCTTCAACAAGACCGGCGACGACCGCTGGATGGCCGCCTACCGCTTCTGGGTGAAGATCTTCGCCCTGACCTTTGCGCTGGGGGTGGTCAGCGGCATCACCATGAGTTTCCAGTTCGGCACCAACTGGCCGGGCTATATGGAAACCGTGGGCAATGTGGCCGGGCCGCTGCTGGCCTATGAGGTGCTGACGGCATTCTTTCTGGAGGCCACCTTCCTCGGCATCATGCTGTTCGGCATGCGCCGCGTCAGCAACCGCACGCATACCATCGCCACGCTGCTGGTGGCGGGCGGCACCACCTTGTCGGCCTTCTGGATCCTGGCGCTGAACTCGTGGATGCAAACCCCGGCGGGCTTCGAGATGATCGATGGCCGCGCCCACGTGACGAGCTGGCTGGCGGTGATCTTCAACCCGTCCTTCCCTTACCGTTTCGTCCATATGCTGCTGGCCTCGGGCCTGACCGTGGCTTTCCTGCTGGCTGGCATCTCGGCCTACCGCTGGCTGCGCGGCGACCGCGCGCCGGATGTGCTGTCGTCGCTGCGCACCGGCGTGACCATCGCTGCGGTGCTGATCCCGCTGCAGATCGTGGCGGGCGACCTGCATGGACTTAACACCTTGCACCACCAGCCAGCCAAGATCGCCGCTATGGAAGGCATCTGGAAAACCGAGAAAGGCGCGCCGGCCGTGCTGTTCGGCCTGCCCAATGCAACCACGCGGAACAACGATTTCGAGATCGCCATTCCCAAGCTGGCTTCGATCTACCTGACCCATAGCGCGGATGGCGAGGTCAAAGGCATCGACGCCTTTGGCGACAGGCATCCGCCGGTGGCGCCGCTATTCTTCGCCTTCCGCATCATGGTGGGCGTGGGCCTGCTGATGCTGGCGGTGTCGTGGGTGGCGGCGTGGCAACTGCGCCGTGGCGGCCAGCCCGCGCCGTGGATGGCGCGGGCGCTGGTGGCCATGACCTTCTCCGGCTGGGTGGCCCTGGTGGCCGGCTGGTACGTCACCGAGATCGGCCGCCAGCCTTACCTGGTGTACGGCGTGCTGACCACCGCGCAGGCGGCCTCCAAGGTGCCGGCAGCCATGATCGGCGCCACGCTGGCGATGTATCTCGCGCTCTACCTGGCCCTGATCGCCGCCTATATCTCGGTGGTCTTCTACCTGGCCCGCAAAGCGGGGACCGACGCCAATGCAGGCAAGCCCGGGATCGAACCCCTTCAAGCCGTGGTGCCTGGCGAATTGCGGAGCGCAGAATGAACGACCTGACCCAACCCGCCGGCTGGATGCCGCTGGTATTCCTGGCCCTGATGGGCCTCTCGATGCTGATCTACGTGATCCTGGACGGCTACGACCTGGGCGTTGGCGTGCTGCTGCGCCGCGCGGACGATGCCGACAAGGACACCATGATCGCCTCGATCGGCCCCTTCTGGGACGCCAACGAAACCTGGCTGGTGCTCGGCGTAGGCCTGCTGCTCACGGCGTTCCCCATCGCCCACGGCGCGATCCTGACCCAGCTCTACCTGCCGGTGGCGCTGATGCTGGCGGGGCTGATCATCCGCGGCGTGGCGTTCGACTTCCGCGTGAAGGCGCGCGCCCACCATAAGCCGTGGTGGAACCGCGCGTTCTACGCGGGTTCGCTGCTGGCTGCCTTCTCGCAAGGCCTGATGCTCGGCCTCTATATCACCGGCTTCCAGTACGGCTGGCTCGACATTGCCTTCGCGGTGGTGGTGGGGCTGTGCCTGGTGGCGGGCTACTGCCTGCTGGGCGCGGGCTGGCTGATCATGAAGACCAGCGGCAGCCTGCAGCGGCGCGCCATGTACTGGGCGCGCCGCAGCCTGTGGCTGACCGGCATCGGCGTGGCGGCGATCTCGCTGGTCACGCCGATGGTGAGCCAGCGCATCTTCGACAAATGGTTCTCGCTGCCCAACATCATCCTGCTGGCGCCGATCCCGCTGGTCACGGTGGCACTGTTCGTCATCATCGACCGCCTGCTGCGGCGCATGCCGGCCATGCACGACCGCGGCAACGACCGCTGGTGCTGGGTGCCGTTCGCCGGCACCGCGGTAATCTTCCTGATGGCGTTCAACGGCCTGGCGTACAGCATCTTCCCCTATCTGGTGGTGGACAAGATCGATATCTGGCAAGCTGCGAGCGCACCGGAATCGCTCGGCGTCATCCTGGCCGGCGCGGCGGTCGTGCTGCCCACCATCCTGGGTTACACGCTCTACGCCTACCGTGTTTTCTGGGGCAAGGCGACGGACCTGCATTACTACTGAGCCGTGTGTCATCATTAGGGTCGAATCGACACGCAATCACCAGGCTTTTATGAGCGGCTCGCAAGGCCATCCCCCCGGCATTCCCCCCTCCATGTCCCCGCCCGGCGGCCCTCACCGGCGGCTGCTCGACCGCCTGCGCGCCCGGGCGGGCGCGCAGGTGAGGGGTCTGACCCGGAGCAACTCCGGCCTCAGCCTCGACTATGACAACCCGCCCGGCGACCCCGGCCTGTTCGGCCCGGACGCGGTCTGCTGGCGGGTGCACGCCGATTTTCCGGCGATGCTGGCGGGCGGCGTCAGCGCCCTGCTGATGCAGACCATGCATCCGCTGGCGCTGGCCGGCGTGTGGGATCACTCCACCTTCCGCACCGATATGCAGGGCCGGCTGGGACGCACCGCGCAGTTCATCGCCGGCACCACCTACGGCAGCCGCGCCGATGCGCTGGCGCTCATTGACCGCGTCAGGCGCATTCACGCCGCGGTCAAGGGCACCGCCCCGGACGGACGGCCCTACGCGGCGGACGATCCGGCGCTGCTGACCTGGGTCCATGTGGCCGAGGTGTCGAGCTTCCTGACCGCATACCTGCGCTATGTCGGCCCGCTCTCGCTTGCCGAGCAGGACCGCTATTACGAGGAAGAGGCACGTATCGCCGAACTGCTGGGCGCTACCGAAATACCCCGCAGCACGGCAGCCATCGCCGCTTACCTGGAGCGCATGCGCCCGCAACTGGTCGTGAGCGAGCGCAGCCGCGAAGTGGTAAGGCTGGTGATGGCCATGCCGGTGGCCAGCCCGCTGCTGGTGCCGGCTGTACGCATCATGGCCGACGCGGGCATTGCACTGCTGCCGCACTGGGCCCAGCGCGAGCTTGGCCTGCATGGCGCCACCGCGATCCGCCGGCCGGTTTCGCTGGCCGGCATGCGAGTGCTGGCCCCCACCTTGCGCTGGGCGCTCGGCAGCGGACTGGCGGCGCGCGCGCGGCGGCGGGCGGCAAAGCCCGCGCCCGCGACGCTGACACAGTCGTCCTGAGCTAGTGGCCTGGACGGGCAATGAACTAACAAAGATCAAGAGAAACAGTATGCAGACCATTGCGGTTCTGGATTTTGAGACGACGGGACTGTCACCCAATCAAGGCGACCGGGCTACCGAGATTGCTGTCATTCTGTTGCGTGACGGGCAAATCGTCGACCGCTATCAAAGTTTGATGAACGCGGGCAGGCGCATCCCCTCGCAGGTCGTGAACCTCACCGGCATCACGAACGACATGATTGCATCGGCACCTGCCGCGTCGAAGGTGATGCGAGAAGCGGCCCAGTTCGTCGGCAAGCATCCCGTGGTGGCCCACAACGCGGGTTTCGACCGGAGGTTTTGGCAAGCCGAGCTTGCGCACCTGGGCATGTCGTCCGATCAGTCCTTCGCCTGCACCATGCTCGTTTCGCGGCGCGTCTACCCGCACGCGCAAAACCACAGGTTGTCGACGCTGGTCGACATGCTGCGATTGCCGAAGTCCGGGCGTGCCCACCGTGCGATGGCCGATGCCCAGATGACCTGCCACCTCTGGCACCGTCTGCAGCACGATATCGCCCAGACTTACGGCATGAGCCGTGTGGACTACGAACTCATCACCCGCGTACAGCTCACCAGCAGCGCCAAGGTGCCGGCGTTCCTGCGTTCGCTGGGCGAGGGCCAGGCGCGAGGCGATGTGAGCGGGACCCCGGAAGGAAACCAGTGACTGGCACTGTGCCAAGACATCGCAAGCGAGGGTGCTGGTGCGGCTAGCGGCCGCCGGGTCGTTGATTCTGATCTTCGCAGGGATCCCGCTCGCCAACGCCCTGCACGCGCCCCTGCCCCATTGCGCCTTCAACAAAGAAGGCATGCAACTAACCATTTGCCTGGATGAAAGTGACACGCGCAACATTGTCGACTAGCGCTGCCTGGCGGCGCACCTGCCTTGCACTACCTGGCGCACTGATGATTGGCGATGCCTTCGCGCTGATGCTGATGGGACTGTTCAACTTCGGTGTCGTCCTGCCTCTGGCGATCGGCGCGGCCTTTCTCATGCTGTCATGGCGCTGGGAGACAGTGGCGCAATGGCGCACGGCCAGCCGGCGGCGCCGATGGATCTGGGGGATAGGCCGGGCGGCGTTTRCCGCGTGGCTGGTGACATTGGGGATGTTCTTCTATTTCATAAGCGCCGGCATTTCCGAATCCACGGACGCGGGATCGCCCCCCAAAGCCATCCTCATACTGGGCTCTGGCACACCACATTGCGCCGCATCGCCTACCCTGGCTGCGCGGCTGGACGAAGGCCTGGCGCTGGCACGGCAATGGCCAGCGGCGCGAGTGGTGGTGAGCGGCGGCCAGGACTTCGGACTGCGGTGCAGCGAGGCGGATGTCATGGCGGACTACCTGACCACGCATGGCCTGGCGCCGGACCGCCTGATCCGGGAAGACCGGAGTACCAGCACGGAGGAAAACCTGCTCTTCAGCCGCCGGTTGCTGGAGCAACAAGGCGTGAGCGCCGGCGACCCGCTAGTGCTGGTGACCAGTGATTTTCACCTGATACGCGCGAAGCGGATTGCGCATAAGGCCGGGTTCCGGACCGTGTCAGGCGCAGGGGCCGCTACGCCACTCTATTTGCGATACAACGCCTGGTTGCGCGAGTATTTTGCGTTTATCAGTGGTTGGATATTGCGGGAATACTAGCCCCCCAAAAGAAGGCACGCCGCGCCGGCACGCAAAGAGACTGCGCAGTTCAACCTCGTGGGTTGAACTCGCGCACCCGCCGCCTTCAGGCGGACCCACGCACCCGCAGGTTTTCTCCTTCCCTTGAGGCCGCAATGCGGTCTCTTCCTTCGTTCGCCCCCGCGTAAACCCTCGGGTTGACATCCCCTTGCCGCCTTTATATTCTTTTATGAACATTACGTTCATATTTGAACATATCTACCGGCAAGCGCAGCCGCTATGCAGCGAGGCGCACCCCCCGGGTACATACCAAGGCGACCCCAAAGGAACAAGCACCATGGCTTCAAGGAAAATTGGCATCAACGGCGCCGGCATCGGCGGCCTCGCCGCGGCGATTGCGCTGCGCAAGCTCGGGCAGGATGTCGTGGTGTTCGAGCAGGCCGCGCGCTTTGCGCGGGTCGGCGCGGACATCAACCTCACGCCCAACGCGGTGCGCGCGCTGGATGGCCTGGGCGTGGGCGAAGCGCTGCGCGAGACCGCCGCGCGGCCTACCCACCGCATCAGCCGGGCGTGGAATACCGGCGAGGAAACCTCGCGCCTGGCCATGTCCGACGAGGCGGAGATCCGCTATGGCGCGCCGCAGCTCACCATGCACCGCGGCGACCTGATGACCGCGCTGGAGCGCGCCCTGCCCGCTGCATGCGTCAGGCTCGGCAAGAAGGCGACGGGACTCGAACGGCATGAGGCCGGCGCAACCTTGCGCTTCGCCGACGGCACGCAGGAAGACGTGGATGTGCTGATCGGCGCCGACGGCATCCATTCGGCGGTGCGCACGTCGCTGTTCGGGCCGGAGCATCCGGTCTTCACCGGCGTGGTGGCCTACCGCGCGGTGGTGCCGGCCGAGCGCCTTGCCTCCGTGCCGAACCTGCAAGCCTTTACCAAGTGGTGGGGCCCCGAGGCAACCTCGCAGATCGTGACCTTCCCGCTCAACCGCGGCCGCGAGATCTTTGTCTTCGCCACGGTGGCGCAGGAAGCCTGGCGCAACGAATCCTGGACCACGCCGGGCCGCGTGGAAGACGTGCGCGAGGCCTATGCGGGCTTCCATGCCGAAGCCCGCGCGCTGCTCGATGCCTGCGACGACGTGCTGATCTCCGCGCTGTACGTGCGCGACCCGCTGCCCGCCTGGTCCGCCGGCACGGTCACGCTGCTGGGCGACGCCTGCCACCCGATGATGCCCTTCATGGCGCAAGGCGCCGGCATGGCCATCGAGGACGGCGTGGTACTGGCCCGCTGCCTGGTCGAGGCCGACGGCAAGGACATCCCGGCCGCGCTCGCGCGCTACCAGGCCGCGCGCCACGAGCGCACCAGCCGCATCCAGATCGGCTCGCGCAGCAACGCCTGGCTCAAGGAAGGCGGCAATGCGGACTGGGTGTACGATTACAACGCCTGGCAGGTGCCGCTCAACTAAGCCGTGCGGTACACCGCCACCCCGCCCAACCGGAACCGATGAGCAAGAACCCCAAGCTGAGCCAGCCCGCACCCGCCGCAAACGAGGCCGCCGATGGCGGCGATGACGACAAGACGCAACTGGTCAGCCCGGTGATCCGCGCCCTGCGGCTGCTGCGCTTTATTGCCGAGGGCGGGTCCACCGCCAACCTGAGCGAGGTGGGCCGGCGCATCGACGTGAACCGCGTAACGGTGATGCGCCTGCTTGCCACGCTGGAGCACGAGGGCATGGTGGAGCGGCTGCCGCAGGGCGGCCACCAGGCCGGCTTCGATCTCGTCAAGCTGGCGGCCAAGGTGCTGGCGTCCAAGGACCTCACCGTGTTCGCGCGCAGTGTGCTGGCGGGACTAAGCCAGTCGCTGCAACTGTCGGCATACCTTGGCGTGCTGGATGGCGGTGACGTGCTTTACCTGTTGCGCGACATGCCGCAGACCACGCTGGTCAGCAACATCCAGGTCGGCAGCCGGGTGCCGGCCCACCTCACCACGCCGGGGCGCATGCTGATCGCCGGCCTGCCGGAAGATGCACTGCGCGAGCGCCTGGGTGAAGAACCGCTGGCCATCGTCACCGGGCAGAGCCCGGCCACCTACGCGCGGCTGGGCGACATCCTTGCCGCCGACCGCGAGCGCGGTTGCGCATGGAGCTTCTCCGCGTTCGAGGCCGGCATCGACTCCTGCGCGGCGCCGGTATTCGATGCCAGCGGCGCCACCGTTGCCGCCATCAGCGTGGCCGGCCCGGAACTCCGCTTCGAGCGGGATACCACGCTGCGCGAGCGCGTCGAACGCGAGGTCAAGCGCGCCGCGCGCGAACTGTCCGGCCTGCTTGGCTACGTTGCCGAGCGGCGCCGCTGAGTCACCAGGAGAGCCAAGATGACAACGCCAGCACTTCCCACATTTTTCATCTCGCACGGCGGCGGGCCCTGGCCCTGGATGGAAGAACAAATGGGTGGCCGTTACGACAGACTCAAGACCGCCCTGCAGCAGATGCCGCAATTGGCGGGCGCGGCGCCCAAGGCAGTACTGATGATTTCGGCGCACTGGGAAGAGCCGGACTTCACGATCATGGCCAATCCGAACCCGCCCATGATCTATGACTACTACGGCTTCCCGGACTACACCTACCAGATCCGGTACGCGGCACCAGGCGCGCCGCAACTCGCCGGGCGCGTACTCGGCCTGCTGGAAAGTGCGGGYATTGCCGCCCGGCTCGATCCGCTGCGCGGCTTTGACCACGGCATGTATGCGCCGATGGCCGTCATCTATCCCGGCGCGGAGATGCCGACCGTGCAACTCTCGCTCAAGCGCGGGCTCGACCCGCTCGCGCACCTGGCGCTCGGGCGGGCGCTGGCGCCGCTGCGGCGCGAGGGCATCCTTATCGTCGGCAGCGGGCTGAGCTACCACAACCTGCGCGCGTTCGGCCCCGCGGGGAAGGAGGCGTCGGCAGCATTCGATGCATGGCTTCAGCAAGCACTCACGGCAACAACCCCGGAACAACGCGCCGCGGCGCTGACGGCCTGGGAGAACGCGCCCGCGGCTCGCCAGGCACATCCGCGGGAAGAGCATCTGCTGCCGCTAATGGTGGCGGTCGGCGCGGCCGAAGACGACACAGCCACACGGGTCTATCACGAGGACAACTTCGCCGGCGGCATCACGGTGTCCAGCTTCATGTTCGGGGGAATGCGTCAGTAGGGCCTGGCACGACGGAATGCGGCGCGGGAACTGACCGATGGAGTGAACCTGACTAGAGCGGCCTGTACGATGGCCGCTAGCCGCGGGGAGTGAATTCGGGGAATGAAAACGGATGGTGCCCATGGGCAGGATCGAACTGCCGACCTCTCCCTTACCAAGGGAGTGCTCTACCACTGAGCCACATGGGCAGTTACTGATCGCAAACTGCAACGACTTGCTCTTTTGCCTGATGCAACGGAGCGGGATACGAGACCGGTATTGTCGCCATAACCCATTGATTCTTAAGGAATTTTTCAGCCTCCCGCCGAATCAATGGACTGCATTATGGACTAATCACCCCTGCTCGGCAACCCCTGACAAGCGAAAGTTTCCATGGTATTGCGTTCGCAAAGCCTGGCCCGCAAACGGGCGATCATGCCATCGAGCGTGTGGAGCCTGACCCGGTTCGCTTCGCGATTGCCGATGACACCATGTGGCTCTGGCTGCTTGTTAGCGCTTCAATGCGAAAGGAAGTGGGTTCAGCTGCCGCCGGCGTGTAAACTAGCGGGTTTTTGACTCCGCCGGTATGGTGCAAGTGTCACAGCGCACAAGTTTCAGCGGCCCGACGCTCATTCGTTTGCTTGCACGCCTGACGGACGTCGATGTTCCCGAATCCAGACAATCGCTCTCGGACCGGCTGAGCCAATGGCTCGGCTGGGCCGACGCCATCGAGCTGTCCACGGCCCTGAGCGGCAATCCGCCGGCTGTGGCACCCGGCGCGCGAGCCTTCGGCAGCGCCGAGGAGCGCGATTGCGCACGTGTCCGAACCGCGTTGGCGGATGCCATCGCCGGCGACAGCGCACTCGCCCCCGCCAGGCGGCGCGGACAAGCGCAGCCGCCCGCGCAGGCGGATGCGGTGGATGCGGTAGTGGATTACGCGGTTTATCGTCAGCGTTACCTCTCTCTGCAGCAGGCGATGGAAACGGGCATCGGCAATCTGCGCGGCCGCCTGCGGGCGATGCTGGCCGCCAGTACGCCCGCCATGTCCCGGCTTGCGGTGCTGGATGCCGCCATGGAGCGGGCACTGAGCGCGCGCGAGCGGAGTCTGCTTGCCGCCGTGCCCGCGCTGCTCGAAGGGCACTTCGAGCGTTTGCGCCAGGCCGGGCAGGCGGCGTTGGCCGACGCCCAGGTCCCGGGAGAGCCCGCGGCGGTCACGCCCGGCGCATGGCTGGATGTGTTCCGCAAGGACATGCGGAGCGTGTTGCTTGCCGAACTGGACATTCGTTTTCAACCGGTCGAAGGGCTTCTTGCGGCCCTTCGCTCAAGCTAACCAGGACGCCATGTCCAGATATCTTCTTAATTTCGCCGTCTTTGTGGTGGGTCTGGCCGTCGTGTGCTGGATCGGCGCCGGCTACGCCGGCTCGAACACCTTGGCGCTGGCCGTCACGATGCTGGTCGGCGCCTGCTACCTGGCAGGCGCGCTTGAACTGCGACGCTACCACCAGGCCACTTCCACCCTGGCGCGGGCCGTGGCCGGCCTGTCCGAGCCTCCAGCCAGGCTGGCTGCATGGCTGGAGCAATTGCATCCCAGCCTGCGCAATGCGACGCGCCTGCGCATCGAGGGTGAGCGCGTGGGCCTGCCGGGGCCGGCGCTGACGCCGTATCTTGTGGGCTTGCTGGTGCTGCTGGGCATGCTCGGCACTTTCCTGGGCATGGTGGTCACCCTGAGGGGCACCGGGATGGCGCTGGAAAGCGCAACGGACTTGCAGGCCATCCGCGCTTCGCTGGCCGCGCCGGTCAAGGGTCTGGGATTTGCATTCGGCACCTCGATCGCGGGCGTGGCCACATCCGCCATGCTGGGGCTGCTGTCCACGCTGAGCCGGCGCGAGCGGCTCCAGGCGGCGCAGATGCTGGACGAGAAGATCGCGACGACATTGCGCGTCTACTCGCTGACCCATCAGCGCGAGGAATCCTTCAAGCTCCTGCAGCGGCAGGCCGAGGCAATGCCCAGCCTGGTCGACCGGCTGCAGGCCATGATGGCGGCCATGGAGCAGCACAGCCAAACCTTGCACGAGCGGCAGATCGCCAGCCAGGACGCCTTTCACGGCAAGACCGAGGCCGCGTACACCCGCCTGGCTTCCTCGGTGGAGCAGTCCATGAAGGAAAGCATCGCCGAGAGCTCCCGCGCCGCCGGTGCGGCGCTTCAGCCGGCCGTGGAAGCTTTGATGTCGAGCATCGCGCGGGAGACGGCCTCGTTGAACGACACCGTCACGCAAGCCGTGCAGCGGCAGCTCGACGGGCTGTCGGCCGGGTTCGAGTCCGCGACCACTACCGTGGCGGACATCTGGAACAAGGCGCTGGCGGGGCACCAGCGATCGAGCGAGGCGCTGACGCAGGACTTGCGCACCGCGCTCGATCAGTTCGCCGGCACCTTTGAGCAACGCTCGGCGGGCCTGCTGGAAGGCGTCTCCACCCGCCTGGAAGCCACGGCGGGCAGCATGTCGGAAGCGTGGAACAGCGCGCTGTCCCGGCACGAGCACATCAGCGGGAAACTGGCGGGCGACAATCAAAGCGCCCTGGCGGCGGCCGCGGCGACCTTGGAACAGCAATCGGCGTCGCTGGTGCGCACGGTGGGCCAGTCGCACGCGGACCTGCAGGCGGAACTGGCATCGCGGGACCAGCAGCGGCTGGCGGCCTGGGCCGAAACGCTCGGCTCGATGGCCGCTACGTTGCGCCACGAGTGGGAGCAGGCGGGCGCGCACAACGCGAGCCGGCAGCAGGAAATCTGCGACACGCTGGCGCAAACCGTGCGCGACATCTCGGCCCAGACGCAAGCGCACGCCAGCAACACGGTCGCCGAAATCGACCGGCTCGTGCAAGCCGCGTCCGCGGCCCCCAAGCTGCTGGAAAGCGTCTCCGCGCGCCTGGAAGCCGCGACGGGCGGCGTGTCGGAAGCGTGGAGCAACGCGCTGGCCCAGCACGAGCGCGTCAGCGAGAAACTGGCGGACAACAATCAACAGGCCCTGGCGGCCGCCGCGGCGACCATCGAGCAGCACTCGGCTTCACTGCTGCACACGGTGAACCAGTCGCATGTGGACTTGCAGGCGGAACTGGCAGCGCGGGACCAGCAGCGGCTGGCGGCCTGGACCGAAACGCTCGGTTCGATGGCCGCTGCGCTGCGCCGCGAGTGGGAGCAGGCGGGCACGCACAACGCGAGCCGGCAGCAGGAGATTTGCGACACGCTGGCGCAAACCGCGCGCGACATCTCGGCTCAAACGCACGCACACGCCAACAGCACGCTCACCGAAATCGACCGCCTCGTGCAAGCCGCGTCCGCGGCCCCCAAGCTGCTGGAAGGCGTCTCCGCGCGCCTGGAAGCCGCAACGGGCAGCGTGTCGGAAGCATGGCGCAACGCGCTCTCCCAGCACGAACGCATCAGCGAAAAACTGGCGGGCGACAACCAACACGCGCTGGCGGCGGCCGCGGCTACCCTCGAGCAGCACTCGGCGTCGCTGGTGCGCGCGGTGGGCCAGTCGCACGCGGACCTGCAGGCGGAACTGGCATCGCGGGACCAGCAGCGGCTGGCGGCCTGGACCGAGACGCTCGGTGCGGTGGCTGCCACGCTGCACAAGGAGTGGGAGCTGGCGGGCACGCACAACGCGAGCCGGCAGCAGGAAATCTGCGACACGCTGGCGCAGACCGCGCGCGACATCTCGGCCCAGACGCAGGCGAACGCCAGCGACACCATTGCCGAAATCTCCCGGCTCGTGCAAGCCGCTTCGGAAGCCCCCAAGGCCGCGGCCGACGTCATCGGCGAACTGCGCCAGAAGCTCTCCGACAGCATGGTCCGCGACAACACCATGCTGGAAGAGCGCGGTCGCCTGCTGGAAACGCTGGCAACCCTGCTCGGTGCCGTAAATCATGCCTCCACCGAACAGCGCACGGCTGTCGACGCGCTGGTCGGCACGACGGCGGATCTGCTGGACCGTGTCGGCACCCGGTTCACCGACAAGGTCGAGGCTGAAACCGGGAAGCTGGAAGCCGTCGCGGCACAAGTCACCGGCAGTGCCGTCGAGGTGGCAAGTCTGGGCGAAGCATTCGGTATGGCCGTGCAGTTGTTCGGCGAGTCGAACGACAAGCTGGTGGCCCACCTGCAGCGCATCGAAGCCGCGCTGGACAAGTCCGTCGTGCGTAGTGACGAACAGCTTGCGTATTACGTGGCACAGGCCAGGGAAGTCATCGACCTGAGCATGATGTCGCAGAAGCAGATCGTCGAAAACCTGCAACAGCTCGCCGGCCAGGGGGCGCTCGCCGGCGCCGAAGCGGCATGAGCGAGGACCTCGACGCCGGCGTGGAGCCGACAGCGCCGATATGGGCCGTCTTCGGCGACCTGATGTCGGTGCTGCTGGGCGCCTTCGTCCTGATCCTGGTGGGCGTCATCGGTGTGCAGCTCGAACTCTCGACCAAGCTGGAAGAGGAGGTCAGGCAACGGCAGGAGGAGACGCATCGCCGCGAGGCCCTGGAGAAGGCGCTGGCGGTGCCGCTGGCGGCTGGCCGGGTGACGCTCGTCAACGKACGCATCGGCATCAGCGGCAGCGTATTGTTTGCCCTCAACTCCGATCAGTTGCAGCCTGAAGGCCGGGAAGTGCTGAAGAGCCTGGCCGCGCCCCTGTCTGCTTACCTGCAGGCCCGCGAGGAGATCCTGATGGTGAGCGGCTTTACCGACGACCAGCAGGTGCGGGAAGCCAACCGCCGCTTTGCCGACAACTGGGAGCTGTCAGCGCAGCGCGCATTGACGGTAACCCGTGCGTTGATCGATGCAGGCATCCCATCCTCCTCGGTATTCGCGGCCGCGTTCGGCTCCGAACAGCCCGTGACCTCGAATGCCGACGACCAGGGACGGGCCAAGAACCGGCGCGTGGAAATAGCGCCGATCGCCAGACCATCCACCGCAACGGTGAAGCGCCGTGGGTAGTGGCGGGACACACGACGGCGGGACGCGCGACGCCCAGGCAATGCTCGACGCATGGCGCGAGCGAGGCGCCGACCGCCTGGATCCTGTCCGCTTCCGTTTCATCGAGGCGCTGGCGCGGCGGTCGGCCGGCCATGGCGGCGATGCGCGACGCATCCTGGACGACAGGCTGTCCAAACTGCTCAAGGCCTATGCCGACGATCTTGAAAGCACCGCAAGCAAGGCCGGCGATGCGGGCAACGCGGCATCACCATGCGAGCCGGCTCGCGGGGCGCTTGCCGGACTGATCGAATACATCGCCAGCCATGCGCCGGCGGATCGCGGCATCCCCGCAGCAATTCACGCCACGCCCCGCAGCGTCTCCTATCCCGAACCGGCGGTGCTCGATTACTTCAGGGAGACCTGGTCCAGGGTCAGTACCGACCGGCAATTGCGGCAGTCGCTGGAGCAGGTGCCCGACAATGCCGGCCCGCTCAACTCGAACCGCCTGGTGCATCGATCCCTCTCACTGATGCACGAACTGTCGCCAGGCTATCTCCGCCAGTTTCTGTCGTATGTCGATGCCTTGTCGTGGATGGAGCAGATGAACGTCGGCGGTGCCTTGGCGGGAATTAAAGAGCCGCCTCGCGCCGGGAGTTCGAGGAAGAGCGCTCGCGGCAGGCCGCGCTAGTGCCGTGGGGCGGATCGATACCGCGTGGACAGCGTATGGGAAGCGTCTCGGACGAGACGCGTGAAGGAGCCGTGCACAGGGATGCGGTTGCCCCCGACAAAAGAACAGACGATCCTACCCTGATAGCTGAAGGCTCCCTTGGAGCCGACAGGCATTCGCACATGCCGCGCAACGCTCATGCGAACGGGTTTCTCAACGTCAGACTGTCCTCAAGGATCGAACCATGGTGCATATCCTCGGAATATAGCGTCTGGCACCCCTCGATCGAGGCAGCGGCCACGTTGCGGGCGTCGTAGAACGCCAGACCCTGACGCTCGGCCACGCGCAGCGCCAGCTCGTGCACCTCCACGGTCAGGGGCATCACGTGGCACAAGCTCTTCACCACATCCAGGAACTGCCCCACCTCATCCCAGTCCATGCCTAGCTTGCGTAGGCAGACATTCGTGACTTCATTCAGTACCTGCACGCTGATGACCGGCTTGCTACGCATCAGCGCTTCCGAACGACCCATTTGGCTACTTGCTTTGCCCCTCCTGGATATACATTTTTATTGTATATCTACAAAAATGAGCGCAACCCGGTTGAATCAAGGCCATGTTGGATCCCGGTCTGTTCGACGGTGATCGGAGCCTAGCCGCACTTTGGGCTATGTCAGCCCTAAGTGCGGCACGTCGATTTCTGCGTTGGTCGCTACGGGGCAGCACGCCTATCCGTCGTCGCTCGGCGACTCCGCGGCGGTGAGCCCCAGGCGATCAGCGCGCACGATGGTCGGCCCAATGAAGATCAGTTTGCGCTGAGTGCTATGGACCCCGTGGGGCTGCATCTTGAAGTGGGGCCGCCGCCAATGGGGCGAGATCTCTCTCGGCCCCGTGTCAGCGGGCGCCAATGCATCGGCCTCGATATCTAGCAGGGCCGGCCCTACCACGTACCTGTCGTAGAGCTCCTCGATCTCCTGAAGGCGTTGCGCCCGCTTGCGTTTCCCCAGGCCTGTGAAGTTTCTTGGCGCAAGGGTGTAGGCCTGATTGGGCACCACCTGGGCATCGCGGACCGTCAGATACAGCAACATCTTGATCGCGTAATCCAGCGTATGGCGCCAATGCTGGCGTCTTTCCTCCATCCCTCCGTCTGCGACGAGGAAAGCATCGGTCATCGCATGCCGGACAAATGCTTCGTCCAGCAGCTCGCTAATGGTCCGCTCCGGGCGGTCGAGCGGAAGCTCCAGCATTTCCAGTACGTCCGCACCGTCCGCACGCGACCACGTCAGACAACTCACGCTGCGCGGGTTCCGAAACAGGACAATGGCCTCGCTCTCGCCGATGCGCATCCAACGGCTCGACTCTGGGGTGATGCAAATGGTATCCGCCGGCATCGCCAAAGCGCCGATCGGCACATCGTCTGCCACAAAAGCAGAATCCAGCAGGCGGTGCAATGCCGCACTCGGCTCATAGAACACGCCGCCACGCACATCAAACGCTTGCCAAACCACGCTGGTCAATGCGGTCGAGACCGCCGCGTCGACAGGCCTTCCGCGGTTACCTTTCGGCAGTGTCGCCCGAACAAACTCAGCGACATTGGAACCTATCTGGGTGATGGAGCGCGTCTTCAGTAACTCCGTAAAGTTCATCCCGACCGCCAGCGCATCGACTTCATTGCGTACCGCCTGCCATGCGGCCAGGGCTCCCGTGACGCGATATCTCACGTACGCCGTTAGCCGCGCATAGTCCTTGTGGGTGGCCTGCCCCGTCTTTACCAATGCGTCGAGCAGGAGCTGCCGTATCAATAGCCGCTGGCGCAGCCATCGGCGCCGATGATTGGGCTGCTCGCGCAGAGGTTGCCGCCTGCGATGCCTGGCGTAGTGCTCTGCATCCGCTCCGTCATACTGCACGCGAATCGACATGGCGCCCGGCGGTAGCTGCGCGCGGTCGTCCCAGCCCAACTCAAGCTGGATGCCATAGTCCAGCGTAAACAACTGGCGGCCCCGCGGCGTCGGTGCAGACAGCCCTTTGACCAACTCGGGCTTCAACAGGCGCCACAGGTCTTCGAAGTACTGCAGCCTCTCGCCGTCGTCCCAGGGTTCCAGCGTTCCCGTAGACACCGACACCGTCGCACCCGGCACGATCGCTACGCATCGAACCGGCTTGCCGCCTAGCGCCAGTGAAGCATCCAACGCCAATTCCAGCGCATCCTGCGAGCTGTACTCCCGGCCGGTCACCTCGACATGGCCGCCCTTGTAGAACCGGATCGGGGCTCCGTGCGCATCGATCCAACGTGATGACTGAATAGCTAACAACCAATCCATGGCAACACTCTCCGCTCTAACGACGTTCCGTGCGAGCGCAAATCCTGGGCCACGCGCGCGTGAATCTTTCATGGTATCGGCGGGTTGCGCCCTGCGATATGAGACATGTCCGAATCAGCGTGCAAAAGTACTACTATGGACAGTGGCGGTCGTCATCACAGAGAAGTACGTGAATCATGTCCTCTACGACGGCAAGCCACGCGTCCCACCTTGCATGCGGCAATGCCTACCTTGTTCGTCAGTTCCGGCAGTCATACTGCGGGGCAAGCACCCTGCGTCCAGGGCAATAGAACGCCGAGTGCAATACAACAGCATTGAAAAAATCGTCGCGATCGATCTCAAGGAACACGGCGACCCCATCTACGCGGGAATGACCCAGGTCGAGCTCATGTCGTCGGCGCCCAAGCTTGCAGAGCAAATGCCTGCTGATTGTGCACCGCATCAACAGATGCTCACTGAGCCCCGAGAATCCCTATCCGTACTCTGCGGACGCAAGCTGGCTTTGGCGATGTTTGGCCATTCTCTGCATCACGCACGCGGTATACGCCATCCACCTCTTGATGAGGTGGCTGGCACGGCGAGTGTCTGCTCTGTTTTCGCTGAATGTGGCTGCTCTGCTTTTTTCTACAGACATGCTTGTGATGGTAACCGGCCTGGCGTTCTTGACGGCCGGCTTGATGGTCGAAAGGCATGCCTTGAATCTAGTCAATGCCTATGTCGGAACATCCGTAGAAGTCGACGCGGTGATGAAGGGTGCTGTGCAAGAGTGTGTTCGGCACCTCGCTAAGCGAGGTTAAACAGGTGAATCCCTCGCGCGGTCTCCGTACTCTGCACGGACGATTCAAGGGCGTGGCTGGCGTCTCCACGTCTTGTCGGGGTAGCCGTTCAACAATCTCAGTGACAGGCGGCCCGACCGGAGGGCAGCCAGTCTCCACCACGCCACACGCGCCTTCTGCTCACCATGCGTAGCTATTCCATCCAGCGACACGCGAAAGGTCACCTGGTTGCAGTCGGGGACGGCTGGAGCTGGCCGGCCYTCCTGTATGGCATCTTTTGGGCGCTGTACCAGAGGAACTGGGTTGTGGCTGGCTGTTGTATGGCGCCGCTTCTGGCGTGCGCAGTGCTGGAGCCGCTGAGTCCCTGGTTCGCCAGTTGGTTAAATTTCTGGTTCTCAAGCCTCGGATTCATGATCGCCGTCGCCTGGGGATAACGGGCAATGCACTGCGACGCAGACAACTTCAGCGCATGGGCTACAAGCGAATCCGCAACAACGTGGAAGCCGACACAGTGAAAAGTGCGCTGCATGCGTTCCAAATCGCGCAGGAAGCTCAAAGGGAGAACCGGCGCCGGGCCGCGAACGGCAGGAAGAACGGGGAAAACATAGGAAACGGCGCGGATTCGCCAAGCGCGGACTGAATGGGCACGGGCAACCTTTTAACTCCACAAGGTAGATCAGCATGAACATGCCAACCGGGGAAGTGAAATGGCGGCACTAGAGCGCGGCCTTCACGTAGTCCGGAAGATTGATGTTGGCCCGAGGACGGGATGCCGCGACCGATCCATGCCGATTGAGCACTGCATTGCCGCCAGGGATAGGCATGGAAACAAAGTATGCACTGACCACCGAGGAGGCAGACGCCTCTATACCTGGATTCAGGAACAGATGGCCCACATGTCACCCGCCGCCAGCCAGTAACAAGGCGCGCAAGTACCCGCACGTTTTGATGGATTCAACCCGGACTCAAAAGTACTGGCTGCTGCTGGATTGCAGTGGAACTGCACTGGAACGAAAAAAGGAGCTTTCGCTCCTTTTTTCGGTGACCCGCAGAATTCCGTGGAACCCTGCAGATCTGTATTTGGAGCGGGAGACGAGGCTCGAACTCGCGACCTCAACCTTGGCAAGGTTGCGCTCTACCAACTGAGCTACTCCCGCTTTTTGGCTCCCCGACCTGGGCTCGAACCAGGGACCTACGGATTAACAGTCCGGCGCTCTACCAACTGAGCTATCGGGGAACAAGCTCCGTTTCTTGCGACTTGCTACTACTCTGCGAAACGGAGGCCGCATTCTACAACAAGCTTTTTGATTTTTGAATAGTTTTTTTGCGGCGGGTGCGAATTTATTGGGGTGGCCATGTTTCACGCTTCGAGGCTGACGGGAAGCGGGCATACCAGGAGCACGGGCCGCAACATCACACGTATTGCCGAACCGGCGCGGAATCGGCAATGCCTGCAGGAAAAAACAGCCTGAACACCGTGGTGCCCCCGACCTCCGACTCCACCTCGACGCTGCCGTGGTGCAAGTCCATGATCGACTTCACAATGGCGAGACCAATGCCTGCCGACTCTCCTGAGTTGGCGCGAGCGGGATCGCCACGGAAGAAGCGGTCGAACAGTTTGGCCAGGTGTTCCGGCGCGATGCCGGCGCCAGGGTTGCGCACTTCGATACTGCTGCCTCCCAGGGAGGAACGCGCCGCCAGCACCACGGTCTGCCCGGCGGGTGTGTAGCGGATGGCGTTGGCCACCAGGTTGCTGACCGCGCGCCGCAGCAGCAGCGGATCGGCCTGCACGGCGCCGCCGCCGTCCACCGCGATCGCCACCCCGCGTGCCTCGGCCAGCCCCTCGAAGTAATCCGACAGCGCGCCCAGCTCGCGCGCCAGATCCAGCCGCGCCGGCTTGACGGCCACGCGGGCGTTCTCCGCCCGCGCGAGAAACAGCATGTTCTCGATCATGCGGGCGAGCCTCTCATATTCCTCGATATTGGAGGCCAACAGGGCCTGGTACTCGTCGGCGCTGCGTTCGCTCGCCAGCGCGACCTGGCTCTGTCCCAGCAGGTTGCTGATGGGCGTGCGGAAATCGTGCGCCAGGTCGGCCGAAAACTGCGAAAGCCGCTCGAAGCCGTCGCGCAGCCGGTCCATCATCTGCTGCAAGGCCGCGGCCAGCTCCTCCAGTTCGGGCGGCAATTGCTCCGGATCCACCGGCAGCGCCAGACGCCGCACGGTGACCGACGAGGCGCCGGCGGCGATGCGCCGCAGTGGCTCCATGCCGGCACGCACCACCAGGTAGCCGAGCGCGGCCACCGACACCGTGCCAAGCAGCCCGGCCAGCAACAGCTTGGCGCGGTAGGTGCGCAGCATGATGGTGCGGGAGATGGCGGTCTGGTAGAGGGTGAACGTCTGCGCCGGCGTGGCGGTGGAAGCGGCGGCGGAGGTGGAGGCGGCGCCCGCGCGCAGCAAGGCCTTGATGCCGTGCGCGGAGTAGCCCTGCTGCGTGGTCCAGGTGTGTATCGACGCGGTGTCGAGCGGCGCATCCGCGGCGAGAGGCGTTAAGGCGGGCGGCGCGTCCTTCCCGGTATTGGCGGATACCAGCACGGTACCGTCGGATGCGTGCACCACCAGCGCGAACTCGTCGTTGCCGGACACCACGCCGGCGGCTTCCCTCCACGCTCCGGCGGCGCCAGGGTCCAGTTCCGCCAGTTCATTGCGCACGCGTGCCGCCTTGCGCAGCAGTTCGGCATCGTCGCGCTCGATCACCTGCATGGCGAGCGCACGATAGAGGTAGGCGCCCGCGCCGCCGAACACGATCGCGGCGACCAGGCCAAAGGCGAGCGCCAGGCGGGTAGTGAGAGAGAGCCTGCGCATCAGGGCTGCCGGCGCTCCAGCACATAGCCCATGCCGCGTACGGTATGGATCAGCTTGGGCTGGAAGTCGTCGTCCATCTTGGCCCGCAGGCGGCGCACCGCAACGTCCACCACATTGGTGTCGCTATCGAAGTTCATATCCCACACATGCGAGGCGATCTGGGTACGGCTGAGCACCTCGCTGTGCCGCCGCGCGAGGAAATGCAGCAGCGCGAACTCGCGCGGCGTCAGATCGATGCGCTGTCCGGCACGTGTCACGCGGTGGCGGATCAGGTCGATCTCAAGGTCTTCGATTTCGATCCGGTCGGCTTCCCGCACCGGTCCGCGCCGCAGCAGCGTGCGTACCCGTGCCAGCAACTCGACGAAGGCGAACGGCTTGGCGAGATAGTCGTCGCCGCCCAGCTCCAGGCCACGCACGCGATCCTCCACTTCGTCGCGGGCGGTCAGGAACAGCACCGGCGTGTCCTTGTGCTCGCGCAGCCGCTTGAGCACTTCCCAGCCGTTCATCCCGGGCAGCATGACGTCCAGGATGACCAGGTCGTAGCTGCCTTCCAGCGCCTGGTGCAGGCCGTCGGTGCCGGTCACGGCCAGGTCGGCCACGAAGGAAGACTCCGTGAGTCCCTTGCGCAGGTATTCGCCGGTCTTGGGCTCGTCCTCCACCACCAGAATTCTCATGATCGTCCTCGTCTGACCAGTGCCGGCAAGGCATGCTGCGGCGCCTTGCATGCCGGATGATAGCGCTGGCCGCGCCGGACTTGAATGACAAATCCGTAATGGATTCGACAGCGTTCCCCTCCCCTGCCCTTTCTAGAATCCGCCCATCGAGTGTTTCCGCCGAACCGCCCAGTGGGCGCGCTGCGGCCCGTTCATCCATCACTCCGGAGATCCCACGATGTGGATCGTCAGGCTCGCGCTGAGCCGCCCCTACACCTTCGTGGTGCTGGCATTGTGCCTGCTGCTGGCCGGCCCGCTGGTGCTGCTGCGCACGCCCACCGATATCTTTCCGGCCATCGATATCCCGGTGGTCAGCGTCGTATGGACCTACAACGGCCTGTCCGCCGAGGACATGGCCCGGCGCATCGTCACCGGTTACGAGCGTTCGCTGACCAACAGCGTGGACGATATCGAACATATCGAGTCGCAATCGCTCAGCGGCGTGGCGGTGATCAAGATCTTCTTCCACCCGGGCGCGGACATCAACCGCGCCATTGCCGAGACCTCGTCCGGCGCCCAATCGATGCTGCGCAATATGCCGCCAGGCACCACGCCGCCGCTGATCCTGAGCTACAGCGCCTCCACGGTACCGATCCTGCGGCTGGCACTGGCCAGCGACCAGTTGCCCGAGCAGCAGCTCTACGACCTCGGCAACAACTTCATCCGCACCCAACTGGCCACCGTGCAGGGCGCCTCGGTGCCGCTGCCTTACGGCGGCAAGGTGCGCCAGGTGATGGTGGATCTCGATACGCGCGCGCTGCAGGCACGCGGCCTGGCGCCGCTCGATGTGGTCAACGCCATCAATGCGCAGAACCTGGTGCTGCCGGGCGGCACCGCAAAGATCGGCGCGCTGGAATATCGGGTGGACCTGAACGGCAGCACGCCCACGGTGGCCGGCCTCAACGATCTGCCGGTCAGGAGCGGCCCCGGCGGCACCGTCTATGTGCGCGACGTGGCCCACGTGCGCGACGGCTACGCGCCTCAGACCAACGTGGTACGCCGCGACGGCAAGCGCGCCGCGCTGCTGGAGATCGAGAAAAGCGGCAATACCTCCACGCTATCCATCATTGCGCAGGTCAAGGCGATGTTGCCCCGCGTCATGGCCGGCCTGCCGCCTTCGCTGCGGGTGCAGCCGGTGTCGGACCAGTCGGTCTTTGTCACCTCGGCGATCCATGGCGTGCTGCACGAGGCAATGATCGCCGCCTGCCTCACCGCGCTGATGATCCTGCTGTTCCTGGGCAGCTGGCGCGCCACGCTGATCATCGCGATCTCGATCCCGCTGTCGGTACTGGCCGCGCTGATGGCGCTCTCCGCGCTCGGCGAGACGCTGAATATCATGACGCTGGGCGGACTGGCGCTGGCGGTGGGCGTGCTGGTGGATGACGCCACCGTGGCGATCGAGAACATCACGCACCACCGCGAGATGGGCCAGGCGCTGGAGCAGGCCATTCTTGAGGGGTCGGCACAGATTGCCGTACCCACCCTGGTTTCCACCCTATCGATCTGCATCGTATTCCTGCCGATGTTCCTGCTCACCGGCGTGGCGCGCTATTTGTTCGTGCCGATGGCCGAGGCGGTAGTGTTTGCCATGGCGGCGTCCTACTTCTTCTCGCGCACGCTGATTCCCACGCTCGCGCATTACCTGATGCGCGGCGAGGCGGCGCAAACGCGCAAGCCGGGCCGCCTGCGCCGCGCCTGCGCGCGCTTGCAGTCACGCTTCGAGTGCGCTTTCGAAGCGGTGCGTGCGCGCTACGCTGCCTCGCTGGCGGCGGCGTTGCGGCATCCCCGGCGGCTCGCCGCTGCGTTCCTGGCCTGCTGCGCGGCGTCGATGGCGCTGGTGCCATTTCTCGGGCAGGATTTCTTCCCGAGCGTGGACAGCGGCGAGATCCGCCTGCACATGCGTGCCCGGACCGGTACCCGCATCGAGGAAACCGCGCGCATCGCCGACGAGGTGGAAAGGCGCATCCGCGCCGCCATCGGCCCGGACCACGTGGCCGGCATCATCGACAACATCGGCCTGCCTGTCAGCGGCATCAACCTCACCTACGACTCCGCGCTGCCGATCGGCACGGCCGATGCCGAGATACTGATCTCGCTGAAGCCAGGCCACGGCGCTACCGCGGACTATGTGGACCGGCTTGGCAGCCTGCTGCCCAAGGCGTTTCCCGGCGTGAGCTTCTCCTTCCTGCCGGCGGACATCGTCAGCCAGATCCTGAATTTCGGGTTGCCGGCGCCGATCGATATCCAGGTGGTGGGCAGCCAGCCGGCAGCCAATCGCGAGATGGCGCAGAAGCTGGCTGGCCAGTTGCGCGCGGTGCCTGGCCTGGCGGATGTGCATATCCAGCAACCCGACGACCAGCCCGCGCTGACGGTGCAGGTGGACCGCACCCGCGCGCTGCAGGCGGGGCTATCGCAGCGCGAGGTGGCGCAGAATCTGCTGATCTCGCTATCCGGCAGCAGCCAGACTTCGCCCAACTTCTGGCTGAACCCGCGCAACGGCGTAAGCTATCCGCTGATGGTGTCGGTGCCTCAGTACGCGATGGCTTCGCTGCAATCGCTATCGAACATTCCGCTTGGCCTTGGCGCTGCCCCGGGCACCACCGCCGACGGCGCCGGCGGCGACCTGCTCGGCTCGCTGGGCAGCGTGGCGCGCACGAACCAGCAGGGCGTGGTGTCGCACTACAACGTGCAGCCGGTGATCGACATCTTCGGCTCGGTGCGCGGGCGCGACCTTGGCGCGGTGGCCGGCGACATCGGCCGCCTCGTCGACGCCGCGCGCAAGACATTGCCGCCCGGGTCCGAGCTGGTCGTGCGCGGCCAGGTGCAGACCATGCACGCGTCCTTCGCCGGTCTGCTCGGCGGCCTGGCGATCGCGGTGGTGCTGGTGTACCTGCTGATGGTGGTGAACTTCCAGTCCTGGCTCGACCCGCTGGCCATCATCGGCGGACTGCCGGGCGCGCTGGCCGGCATGGCGTGGATGCTTTTCATCACCCGCACCACCGTCAGCGTGCCGGCGCTGACCGGCGCCATCATGTGCATCGGCATCGCCACCGCCAACAGCATCCTGGTGATCAGCCTGGCGCGCGAGCTGCGCGCGCGGGGCGCGTCGCCCTTCGACGCCGCGCTGCAAGCCGGCATCGGCCGCTTCCGCCCGGTGGTGATGACCGCGCTGGCGATGTTGATCGGCATGATCCCGATGGCGCTCGGCGCCGGCGACGCGGGCGCGCAGAACGCGCCGCTGGGCCGCGCCGTGATCGGCGGCCTGGCCTGCGGCACCGTCGCCACCCTGGTACTGGTGCCGACCCTGTTCGCGCTGCTGCACCGCTGGCTTGCCGCTCGCGCTCCTACCTCCGCCCTTGCACCGCGTCCCGCCCTCAGCTTCGAACAGAAAGGTCAGGCATGACTCTCCCCGCTTCCCAAGCTTCACCCACTGCCAACTTATCGTCCGCCACCGGCACCGCCAGGGTTCGCCGCATACGCGCCGGCCTGCTGGCGCTGGCTTTGCTCGGCGCGGCGCTGGCCGCCGGCGTCGTGCCCAGGCTGCACGCCAAGGCCGCACTGGCCGTTAACAGTGCCGAAGCGATGGCCATGGTCGTTTCCACGGTGAGGCCCGCCAGCGCACCAGCGGTTCAGGAATTGACCTTGCCAGGCGATGTGCGCGCCTTCCAGGACGCACCGGTCTATGCGCGCGTGAACGGCTACCTGCGCCGCTGGTACGCCGACATCGGCACGCCGGTCAGGCAAGGCCAGTTGCTGGCGGAGATCGATGCCCCTGAGGTGAGCGACCAGCTACGCCAGGCGCGCGCCGACGAAGCCATCGCCGCGGCCAACTATGCGCTGGCCAAGAGCACGGCAGAGCGCTGGCAGGACCTGCTCAAATCGCGCTCGGTGGCCCAGCAGGACACCGACCAGAAAGTGGCCGACATGCAAGCCAAGGCCGCCACGCTGGCCTCGGCGCGCTCCAACACGGCGCGCCTGGCGCAACTGGCCTCGTACACGCAGATCCGCGCGCCCTTCGACGGCGTGGTGACAGCGCGCAATGTGGACACCGGCGCGCTGATCGATGCCGGCAGCGCCGGCGGACCCGGCCGCGAACTCTTCCACCTTTCCGCTAGCGAGCGGCTGCGCGTGTACGTGCAGGTGCCACAGGACGCCAGCGGCATCGTCGGCCCGCAGATGCAGGCGTGGCTGACGTTGCCGCAGTTCCCCGGGCAGCGTTTTCCCGCCACCGTGGCGCGCAACGCCGGCGCCATCGATCACGTCACGCGCAGCCTGCGCGTGGAACTGGACGTGGACAACGCCGGCGGCCGGATCCTGCCCGGGGCCTATGCCGAGGCGCACCTGAGCGCGCCGCGGACACGGGCCGGCCTGGACCTGCCGGCCAATACGCTGATGTTCCGGGCGCAGGGCACCTGCGTGGCCGTGGTTGGCGCGGACGGCAAGCTGGCAATCCGGACCGTGACGATCGGGCGCGACTTCGGCTCCCATGTGGAAATCACCGAAGGCCTGCGGGGCGGAGAGCAAGTGGTGGTCAATCCCGGCGACGGCTTGCTGGCGGGCGATGTGGTCAGGCTGACCAGCAAAGCAAGGTAGGCCCGGCATGCATGCACGACACACTCCCGTCCGTTTCCCCAAGACCAGGCGCAACGCAACGAGCCTGGCCATCACCATTGCCATGGCCGCGCTGCTGGCCGGCTGCGCCACCGCCCCACCCTACCAGCCGCCCGCCGTGGACACGCCGGCTGCCTACAAGGAAGCCGGCGCCAGCGCCGCGCAGCCGGGCGGTCCGCCGGGCATCGCGCCGGACTGGTGGCGCGTATATGCCGATGCACGGCTCGACACGCTCGAAGCACACATCGATGTTTCCAGCCAGACGCTGCGCAAGGCGGTGGCCCTGCTGCAAGATGCACGCGCCCAGGCCAGGGCCGCGCATGCCGCGTACTTTCCCACCCTCAGCGCCGGGGCGAGTATCAGCAGCAGCCATACCTCGGCCAATGTGGTTGGCCGCTCGCTGGCCGGCAAGACCGAACCCAACCACCTGCTGGGCCTGACAGCCACCTGGGAGCCGGACCTGTGGGGCCGCATCGGCAATGGCGTGGACGCAGCCGAGGCGCGCGCCCAGGCCAGCGCCGACGACGTAGCGGCCGTGCGCCTGGGCCTGCAGGCCGAGCTGGCCGCCGACTACTTCGGCCTGCGCTCGACCGACCGGGAACTCGACCTGCTCCAGCGCACCCTTGACGCCTACGGTACGGTGCTGGAGCTGGCCGGCAACCGCTACCGTGGCGGCATCGCGACGGAAGGCGACGTGGCACAGGCCCGGGCCCAGCTCGAGAACGCCAGGGCGCAGCTGGCGGACCTGCGCCTGAATCGCGCGCAACTGGAGCATGCCATCGCCACGCTGCTGGGCGAACCCGTCGCGCGCTTCTCGCTGCCGCCGCTGGCCGACACCGCGGCGCTGCCCGCGCTGCCAGCCATCCCGGCCGCGCTGCCCTCGCAACTGCTGGAGCGCCGGCCCGACATTGCGGCCGCCGAACGCCGCGTGGCGGCCGCGAACGCCCAGATCGGCGTGGCCCGCGCCGCCTTTTTCCCGAGCCTGCTGCTTGCCGTGAGCGGAGGCCTGGAGAGCACCAGCCTGGCCGGCTGGCTGACCGCGCCAAGCCGCTTCTGGGCCATCGGCCCAGCGCTGGCCGCCACGCTGTTCGACGGCGGGCGCCGGCAGGCGGTGGCCGACAGCGCGCGCGCCCAGTTAGACGCCAGCGCCGCCGACTATCGCGGCACCGTGCTGCGCGGCTTCCAGGAGGTGGAGGACAACTTCGCCGCGTTGCGTGCGCTGCAGGAGGAAGCCACCAGCCAGCAGGCGGCGGCCGAAGCGTCCGAGCGTGCGCTGGCGCTGGGGCTGGACCGCTACCGCAAGGGCGCCGTGGCCTATCTGGATGTCAGCGTGCTGGAGAGCACCGCGCTTGCCAGCGAGCGGGCCGCCGAGGCGGTGCGCCGGCGGCAACTGATAGCGAGCGTCATGCTGGTCAAGGCACTGGGTGGTGGCTGGCAAAGCGCACCGATGACGAAACTGTAATGAGATGGTCAGGCTCGGGTCAGTGGCCAAAGCCAATACTGGGTACAGCCTGTTCATCCTGTCGATGAAGGCGCCACGGCCCCGGCGGCAGCGGGCCATCCGACCGAAAGAGGTAACGCATCATGAAAGCACTCATCCGCACCGTACTGATTTCCTGCGCCCTGGCCGCGCCAGCCCTGTCCTTCGCGCAAAGCGCGCAGGCGCCTCTCAGCCGCGCCGACGTCCGTGCCGACCTGATCCGGCTGGAACAGGCGGGCTACCAGCCGGGACGCGGCGACAACGCGAACTATCCGCGAGACATCCAGGCAGCCGAAGCCAAGGTGCAAGCGGAGGACGCCGCATCAGCCAACGGAGCCACGGCAAACGCGCAAGCGCAACTGCAGGCGACCGCCAACATGTCAATCGAGCGCGGCCAACCCCGCATCGATGCCGCGCGCACCCCCTTCTACTACGGCGCATGACGCCTCGGCACCGCCACACGCTACGCGTTCCGCGCTGCAATTCGCGCACCCGGAACGCGGCGCTGGCAATGCGAACCACGAGCGGCGGCGGCGCGCTTGCCGCGCCTACCGATGCCGGAACACCGCCTCCCGCCGCTCCAGGAACGCATTCATCCCCTCTTTCAGATCCTGCGTGGCGAACAGCGCATGCAACTGCCTGCGCTCGAACAGCATCCCCTCCGACAGCGATGACTCATAGGCACGGTTGACCGCCTCCTTCACCGCCATCATCGACGGCAGCGAAAAACCCGCAACGGTGTGTGCCACCGCCATCGCCTCATCCATCAGCCGGCCCGCTGCCACCACCCGCGACACCAGCCCGCTGCGCTCAGCCTCCGCCGCATCCATATTGCGCGCCGTCATGCACATGTCCATGGCCTTCGCCTTGGAGATTGCACGCGGCAGGCGTTGGGTGCCGCCGGCACCGGGAATGACCGCGAGTTTCAGCTCCGGCAGGCCGAACACGGCGTTGTCCGCCGCGATGAGGATGTCGCAGGCCATGGCCAGTTCGCAGCCGCCGCCCAAAGCATAGCCGGCCACCGCGGCGATCACCGGCTTGCGCACGCCGCGCAGCGTCTCCCAGTTGCGTGTGATGTAGTTGGACTTGAACACGTCCATATAGTCCCAGCCGCGCATCGCCGCGATGTCGGCGCCGGCGGCGAACGCCTTGTCATTGCCGGTGATCACGATCGCGCCGATGCCGTCGTTCTCATCCAATGCCAGCAGCGCCAGGCCAAGCGCATCCATCAGCGCATCGTTGAGGGCATTCATCTGCCCGGGGCGATTGAGCCGCAGCACGCCGACGCGGCCGGTGATCTCGGCGAGAATCAGGTTCTCTTCCATCTTGCCGTGGCCTTTATCCGCGCGCATTGGACTCGCCCTCCGGGTTCCCCGCCTGGCGGAGTTGCTCCCGCAGCCTGAACTTCTGGATCTTGCCCGCCGGCGTGGCGGGCAGCGCCGGCTGCACCACCAGCCGCTCGGGGATATATTGCGCGGCCATCTTCTGCGCCTTCAGGAAGTCCACCATTGCCGCCATGCCGAACTCCTGGCCGGGCCTGGGTACGACGAAGGCACAGGCGCGCTCGCCGAGCCGCTCATCGGGATAGGACACGATGGCCACTTGCGCAACGGCCGGGTGGCGATACAGCAGGGTCTCGATCTCCACCACGGGAATGTTCTCCCCCCCACGGATGATGACGTCCTTGCTGCGCCCGTCGATACGGATATAACCGCGGGCATCGATGCGTGCAAGGTCGCCGGTGTCGAACCAGCCCTCGGCGTCGGTGTCGTTCAGGTGCGGCCGCCGCAGGTAGCCGCCGAAGTTTGAACAGGACCGCACCAGCAACCTGCCGGTGGCGCCGGGCGGCAACGCCGCGCCTGCCGCGTCGGCCACCCGGACTTCGACGCCCGGCAACGGACAGCCGTCGGTGTGGATGGCCCGCTCATCGTCGTCTTCCAGCCGGGTCGTGGTCACGGCGCCCATTTCCGTCATGCCCCATGCCGAGACCACCTTGGCGCCCAGCGCGGCGCGCGCGTGCTCCACCAGCGCGCCGGGGATGGGCGCGCCGGCGCACAGGAATGCGCGCAGGGTGGGCACCGCATCGCCCGTCTCCGTCACCATCCTGGCCAGGTCGGTGAGAAACGGCGTCGAGGCCATGGTGAAGCTGACGCCCTCCTGCCGGATCAGGTCCAGCGCCTTGCGCGGCTCCCAGATGTCCTGAAGCACCACGCTCGCCCCCAGCATGACGGGCATCATCAGGCCGTACATAAAGCCGGTCTGGTGCGCCATCGGCGACGCCATCAGGATCACGTCATCCGCGCCCAGGTGCAGGCGCCCGGCGTAGGCGACGATATTGGACATCAGGGTATTGGCCGAATGCAGCACGCCCTTGGGCTCGCCGGTGGTACCGGAGGTGTAGATCAGCTGGGTGATGTCATCCGGGCCGGGACAATGGCGTGCCGGCATCTCGCCGGCATCGTCCCCGGCAGGCCCGCTCGACAGCGCCTCGAAGGCATTGGGCCCGCTGCCGCTGATCACCACCACGTGCCGCAGGTCCGGCAGCGCCTGGCGCAGGCCATCGAACATCGCTTCGTAGTCAAACCCGCGGAACCGCTTTGGCACCACCACCACCTTGCTGCACGCGTGCCTGAGCATGAACGACAGTTCGCGCTCGCGCAGGATCGGCATCAGCGGATTGAGCACGGCGCCTAGGCGCGAGCAGGCCAGGTAGAGCGCTGTGAATTCCCACCAGTTCGGCAACTGGCAGGACACCACGTCGTCGCGGCCAACGCCCAGCCTGGCCAGGCCGAGGGCAATGCGTTCGGCGCGGGTGGCCAGCTCCCGATACGTCAGGCGGGTGACCGCGCCGCTCTCCACCTGCACGGCGGTCAGYGCGATCTTGTCCGGGCAGCGGGCCACGCAATCGTCCAGCGCATCGTTGATGGTGCGCTCGGGCCACAGGCCCTGCGCGATGCTGGCGGCGCGGCGCGGTGGCAGCAGTACGGCGTCGAATTCCATGGCGTGTCTCCTCGTTGTTGTCGTGGTCAGGTCGCGGCGGGGGCGGTCGTCAGGCGGGCACCGCATCCCGGCCCGCGTGCGTGCGGGCGATGATGGTCTTCATGATCTGGGCCGTGCCGTCACCGATCTGGAAGCCCAGCACGTCGCGCAGGCGCTGCTCCATCGGGCCGCGGTCATAGCCGCCGTGGCCGAACGAGAGCAGGCACTGGTGCACCACGTCGTAGGCCAGCTTGGGCGCCCACCACTTGCACATCGCGGCTTCAGCGGTGTGCGGCAGGTTGTGGTCTTTCATCCAGAGTGTCTGCAGGCACAGCAGGCGCGCTGCCGTGACCTGTGTCTCGTAGTCCGCCAGCGGATGCGAGACGCCCTGGAAGGCCGACAGCGGCTTGCCGAAGGCCTGGCGCTCCGCCACGTATTCCCAGGTTTCCTCCAGGCTCGCCTTCGCCACCGCCAGCACCTGCAAGCCGATCAGCGCGCGGGAAAAATCGAAACCCTGCATCACCTGCACAAAGCCCTCGCCTTCCTTGCCAAGCAGGTGGCTCACCGGCACGCGCACATTCTCGAAGAAGATCGAGCCGCGCCCGATGGCGCGCTGGCCATGGCAGTCGAAGCGGTTGGTGGTGATGCCCGGCAGGTCCATCGGCACCAGCAGCGCCGAAACGCCGCGCGCGCCGGCTTCGATGGAGCCGCTGCGCGCGAACACCACCGCCGCGTCCGCCTGGTCGGCGGCGGAGATGGAGGTCTTCTCGCCGTTGAGCACGTAATGGTCGCCATCGCGCTCCATGCGCAGGCGCAGGCCGGCCGCATCGGAGCCGCCGCGCGGCTCGGTCAGCGCGATCGCGAACAGGGCTTCGCCTTGCGTCAGGCGCCGCAGCCACGGACGGGCGATTTCCGGCGCGGCGTGATGGGCCAGGATCTGACCGTTCAGCGAGGCCAGCAGGTTGATATAGGAAAGGCTCAGGTCGGCGCGCGCCACCTCTTCGTGGATCACGCCGGCGGCCAGGCAGCCCAAACCCTGGCCGCCGTATTGCTCGGGCAGTTCGGGCGCGATAAAGCCCATCTGGCCCATCTCGCGCATCAGCCCGCGGTCCAGCTCGCGGGTGCGGTCGCGCGCGAGGAAGCCGGGCGCGATGCGTTCGGTGGCGAAGCGGCGGGCATGGTCGCCCAGTGCGACCAGGTCTTCATCGAGATAGGGGTTCATGGCGTCTCCAGGATGTCTTGCCGCGCGGCGCGCCGGTGCGATGCGCCGTGCGGCCGCGTTGCTTGTGCCAGCAACGGCGGATTACTTCGCGTACTTGCGGAAATCGGGCTTGCGCTTTTCCTGGAAGGCGGTCACGCCCTCGCGCGATTCCTCGGTGTCGTAGTAGAGCTTCAGCGCGTACATGCCCATGCCGGCAATGCCGCTCTGGTGGGCGGTGTCCATATTGAAGGAACGCTTGGCGATGGCCAGCGCGGTCGGGCTCTTGTCCATGATCTCGTCGCACCATTTCTGCACTTCGGCATCGAGTTGCTCATGCGGGACGACTGCGTTGACCAGCCCCATGGCAAGGGCTTCGGCGGCCGGATAGCGCCGGCACAGGTACCAGATCTCGCGCGCTTTTTTCTCGCCCACCACACGCGCCAGGAACGCCGTGCCGTAGCCGGGATCGACCGAGCCGACCTTGGGACCGACCTGCCCGAACACGGCCTTGTCGGACGCGATGGTGAAGTCGCAGATCGTGCACAGCACGTTGCCCCCGCCGATGGCGTAGCCCTGCACGCGCGCGATCACGGGCTTGGGCACGTCGCGGATGGCGTTGTGCAGTTCTTCCATCGGCAGGCCGATGGTGCCGCGTCCGTCGTACTGGCCTTCATGGGCGGACTGGTCGCCGCCGGTGCAGAAGGCCTTCTCGCCGGCGCCGGCCAGCACGATGGCGCCGATGGCGCGGTCATAGCCGGCGCGATTGATCGCGTGGATCAGTTCGTCACAGGTGCGCCCGCGGAATGCGTTCATCTTCTCCGGGCGGTTGATGGTGATCCAGGCTGCGCCGTTGCGCACTTCATAGAGGATGTCTTCGTATGGCATGGTGTGTCTCCGTTGTCGTGGTGGGTGCCGGATGCTGGCTGCGCTCATCCGTTCATGGTCAGGCCGCCAGACACGCTCAGTACCTGGCCGGTAATGAAGGCCGCGTCATCGCTGGCAAAGAACACGATCGCGCCGGGCAGGTCGTCCGGCTGGCCGATGCGGCCCAGCGGGATGGAGCGGGTGAAGGCTTCCATCAGCTTTTCCGGGTTGCCAGCGCCTTGCTTGTAGTCGGCGAACAGCGCGGTGTCGGTCGGGCCGGGACACACCACGTTGACGGTGATGCCGTGGCGCGCGTGCTCGCGCGCGATGGTCTTGGAGAACGACACCAGCCCGCCCTTGCAGGCGGCGTACACGGCTTCGCCGGAGGAGCCCACCCGCGCCGCGTCGGAAGCAATGTTGACGATGCGCCCGCACTTGCGCTCCACCATGCCGGGCAGCACGGCGTGATGCATATGCAGCGCGCCGGTCAGGTTGATGGCGATCAGGCGTTCCCATTGCGCCGGTTCCGTCTTGGTGAACGGCTTGAATACGTCCCAGCCGGCGTTATTGACCAGGACATCGACGGGGCCGAGCTGGCTCACGGTGGCGGCAACCGCGGCATCCACGCTGGTGCGGTCCGTAATGTCACACTGGAACGCCTCGGCCCGGCCGCCTTCTTCGCGGATCCGGGCGGCGACCTGCCCTGCGGCGTCGAGGTTCAGGTCCAGCACGGCCACGGCAGCGCCTTCGCGCGCAAAGCGACGGCAGGTCGCCCCACCGATGCCGCCACCACCACCGGTCACGATGACCGTCTTGCCTTCGAGTCTTTGCACAGTGTTCTCCTTCCAGGTCCAGGGTGCTATCGTGCGGCTTAAACGTCGCGCGTCAGCGGTTAAATACGTCAATATATTGACGTATACTAGGCTGGCAACTGGACCAATGCAAGTACGACTACCCAGGAAGTTATGATGGTTAACCCCGATTTTGATGATGATCTTGCTCCGGCGGCGCGCATGGAGATGGCAAACAGGCTGTTCTTCCGCCTGTATCAATGCGCAAATATGTTGCATAAAACGGGATCAAGAGCCGTCGAGGCCGAAGGCCTGACCACGCAGCAGTGGGCGGTACTGGGCGCCCTATCGCGGCCGCAGGCGGCCGAGGGCATGAGCGTGGGGGACCTGGCGCGCTACCTGATGGTTAGCCGGCAGAACCTGTCCGGCCTGGTGGGCCGCATGGAGCGCGACGGCCACCTGAGCCTGGCGCCGGACGGGCGCGACCGGCGTTCGCGGCTGGTCACGATGACGGAGACCGGGCGCCATGTCTGGCTGAAGCTGGCGCAACCCAAGATCCGCGACTACTACGAGCGGGCGCTGACCGATTTTTCAACGGGCGACATCACGCACACGCTGCATTACCTGCTCAAGCTGCTGGAGAACATGAAAGCACTGGATGCCGAAGGGCCTGTGGCGGACGAAGCGCCGGAGTAATGGCGGAGGGCGTGGAGGACTACATGAAAGACATGCCGGCGCGGACGATGCGCGTGCGCGCCGGCATGCGTTATTCGGCCTTGATGCCGTGGGCGCGGATCAGTTCGGCCCAGCCCGCGCTTTCCTGGCGAATGCGCGTGGCGAGCGCGTCGGGCGTGCCGGCGACCGGCTCCATGCCTTGCCGCGCGAGTTCTTCGCGGGCCGCCTTGCCGCCGAAGACCGCGCGCACGTCGGCATAGAGCGCATCGGCCACCGGCGCCGGGGTGGCGCGCGGCAGCAGCAGCGCATACCAGGAGCTGACCTCGATGCCACGCACGCCCTGCTCCGCCAGGGACGGGATGGCAGGCGCCGCGGGAGAGCGCGCGGCCTGGGTGACGGCCAGTGCACGCAACGCGCCGGAGCGGATAAACGGCGCCAGCGTGGGCAGCGTGCCGAACAGGATCGGCACGTGCCCGCCCACCACATCGTTAAGCGCCTGCGTGGTGCCCTTATAAGGGACATGCAGCAATGCGATGCCCGTCTGCTGGCGGAACAGCTCGCCCGCCAGGTGCAGGCCACTGCCCACGCCGGGACTGGCATAGCCTAGCGGCGGATTGGCGCGCTGCGCCAGCGCCACCAGCTCCTGCACCGAACCGGCCCGCACCGAGGGATGCACCGCCAGCACATTGGGCGAACTCGCCAGCAGCGAGACCGGGCGGAAGTCCCGCTCCACGTTGTAGGCAAGCGCGGGGAACAGCGTGGGATTGATGGTCAGGTTGCCGGCAGGCGCGACCAGCAGCGTGCAGCCGTCGCCCGCGGCGCGGCGCACGGCGTCGATGCCGATATTGCCGTTGGCGCCAGGCTTGTTGTCGACCACCACGGTGACGCCGCGCCGCTGGTGGAGGCCTTGCGCGAGCGTGCGCGCCAACAGGTCCGCCGGGCCGGCTGCGGGGAACGGCACGACTATGCGCAGTGCGCTGCAACTGCTGGCCGCATCCGTCCCGGCGGCACGCGCGGCCGGAACAACGCCTTGCCACAGGCCGGCAATCGCCAGGCACGCGAGCGCCGTCCCGCGCATCGCGCGCGCGATCTTTTCTTCACTCTTCGGATATTGCACTTCGGAAGGCCTGCTCAAGAGTCTGGGGTATTGGTGATGCCGCAACGAAGATATTTTGTTTCACTAAAGAAACATGGTTCTTCTATTGAAACAAAAGAAAATATAGCCCGTCCCTGCAGAGGAAGGGACTAGGGTTATCCCCAGGTTCACGTGGTGCATCAGGGAACCGGCCGCATTGGTGAAGTCCGGTGCGCCCGCAATGGTGCGCGCGGCGGCTGGCCTAAACTGGAAACAGCACCCTGACACGACAACCGTCCATGCCACGGTCGCGGCACGCGGACGCCGTTGCGGGGCGCGCACGGGAGGTTATCGTGCAAGGCTTCCAGCTCACGCTGTTCACCATCGAGAACCGGCGTCACCACGGCAAGCAGTTGTCGCACTGGTTGCTGCAGGTTCTGAGGGACCTGCATATCCGCGGCGCCACGCACACGGTGGCGGCCGAGGGCATCGGCCATGACCGCCGCTTTCACACCTGGCATTTCCTGGAACTGGCCGACCGGCCGGAAGAAATCACCGTAATTGCCACGGAAGAGGAGGTGCAGCGTTTGTTCGACCGGCTGGCCGAGGAAGACGTCCAGGTGTTCTACGCGAAGACGCCGGTGGAGTTCGGCTTCCTGGGGAAAGGCGCGCCAGGCGCGCAGGCCCGCCCCTGAACTCGCCGGCGGCGCCCGCCTTAATCGATGCTCGCCGCCACGCTGGTGCTCGTGCTGCCGCGCAAGGCGGCTTCCGGCAGGCGCGCCACCAGGAATGGCGCCACCAGCGACACGGCGGCGCTCAGCAGGAACAGGGTGCGGAACGCCGCTTCGGCGGCGGCGCGCACCGCGCCCGCATCGGCCGTATCGCCGCCTGTCATGGCACGGTGGAACATGCTCATGAGGATGTCTTCGCCGCCGCCCAGGTCCGATACGCCCATGCCGCCACGGCGCAACAGCGCGATCAGCACCGTGGTCAGCACCGCCACGCCGACCGCGCCGCCCAGCATGCGCGAGAAGGCGGTCAGCGCCGTGGCCACGCCCACCTGGTGCGCGGGCACGGCGTTCTGGGTGGCCACCAGCCCGCTGGGCAATTGCAGCCCGATGGCCAGCCCGAGCGTCACCATCACCAGCCCGGTCAGCACGACCGCATGCGGATCGACGAACGCCAGCGACACGATCGCCAGCGGCGCGACCAGCGAGCCCACCAGTTGCAGCGGCTTGTAGCGGCCACTCCATGACATCAGCCGGCCCGAGAAAAACGCCCCGAACGGGATGGCCAGCGTCAACGGCACCAGCCGCAGCGCGGCCGTGTCAGCCTGCACGCCGCCCACCACCTGGAAGCGCAGCGGCAGCAGCACGGACATGGCGATCAACTGGAAAAAGCACAGGAACAGCGTGATGCAGCAGATCGCGACCGTCGGCACGCGCAGCATGGCCAGCGGGATCATCGGGTCGCTGACCCGCCGCTCCTGCCACACGAACAGCACCATGGCGACCAGGCCTGCCGCCAGCAGGCCAACGGTCTGCGGCGTCGCGGCCGAATGGCCCTGCCCGAGCCGGGTCAGGAACACCAGCACGCCGGTCAGGCCACCCCCGAACAGCAGCGCGCCAAGGTAATCGATGCGATGGCGGCGCCCGCCCGCCGGCAGGTGCTTGAGCGCGCGGCGGACCACCACCAGCGCGACCAGCGCCAGCGGCAGGTTGATCCAGAAAATCCAGCGCCACGACAGGTAGTGCGCCAGGTAGCCGCCGATCACCGGGCCGGCCATGCTGGCCACGGCCCACACGCCGCTCACGTAACCCTGGTAGCGGCCACGGTCGCGCAGCGGTACCACATCTGCGATGGTGGCTTGCGACACCGAGATCAGGCCGCCGCCGCCCAGCCCTTGCAGGATGCGCGCGACGATCAGCTGCGGCATGGTCTGCGCCAGCGCGCAGAACACCGAGGCCAGCAGGAACAGCACGATGGCAAACGACAGCACCGAGCGCCGCCCCAGCACGTCCGACAGCTTGCCGTAGATCGGCGTCACCACCGTCGAAGCCACCAGGTAGGCCGAAACCACCCACGCCATCTCCTCGAAGCCGTTGAGCTGCAACGCGATCTCAGGCAGCACCACGGCGACGATCGATTGCTCGAGCGCCCCCAGCAGGATGGCCAGCATCAGGCCGAAGATGACCTGCATCACCGGCACCGGCGGCACGGCAGGGAGCCCGGACGCTGCATGGCCGTGGCTGCCAGCCTCCCCCGTGCCGGGGGCCGGGGATGCTGCGGACAGAGAGGGGAAGGATGGCGGGGAGACGGCGGGCATGGGCTGGCGGGAGAGAGAACGCACGGCGAGGGACACGGAGTGCGATGCCGCCGCGAACGGGCGGCATCGCTCCTTTCTGTTTTTTGTATACAAGGGCGATATTGTAGGCCTAAGCCTTTCGCCTTGCAGCCGCCGCCGGCAGGCTTGCCGGGCTCCGCGCCAGGACGGCGCGGCAGAACTCAGAAGGATTCCCAGTCGCCATTGGCCACGGCGAAGCCGCCAGCGGCCGGCGTGCGCGCGGCGCGGCGCGGCGCGGGTGCCGCTGCTACGGCGGGCCGGGCCGCGCGCGCGGCCGGCAGCGGCTTGGACACCAGCACGGGTTCGCGCTTCTGGTGCACCACCGGAGCACGGGCCTTGCTGGGCAGCGCAGGGGCGCGGGTAGTGCCGGCCGCGCCGGTGCGCGGTGCCGCCACCGCGGGCCGGGTGGCTGCCTTGGCGCCAGCGGCCGGGGCCGCGGGTGCTGAAGGTGCTGCCTGCACGGCTGGCTTCACCGGTGCGGCGCTGCCGGTCCGGACCGGGCGCGCCGTGCCCTGGCGTGCCGCCGGATGGCTCCTGGCGCCAGCGGAAGGATGGGGCGCCGGACGCGGGGCGGCCGGCGCCACGCGTGCTACCGGTACCGCTTGCGGCACCGGCATGCGCGCCAGTTCCCGTACCGCCTGGCGCGGCTGCGCATGCGCTTCTTCCGGAGCCACCTGGAAGCGGGACACTTCATCCACCAGCCCGGCGGCCTGCTGCTGCAGGCTCTCGGCGGCGGCGGCGGCCTGCTCCACCAGCGCGGCATTCTGCTGCGTCACGCTTTCCATCTGGCTGATGGCGAGGTTGACCTGCTCGATGCCGGACGACTGCTCTTCGCTTGCGGCGGCGATCTCGCCCATGATGTCGGTCACGCGCTTCACCGCCCCGACGATATCGTCCATGGTGCGGCCCGCGTCCTCTACCTGCTTGGCGCCATGGGCCACCTGACCCACCGAGCCACTGATCAGTTGCCCGATTTCCTTGGCTGCCGACGAAGAGCGCTGGGCCAGGCTGCGCACCTCGGCCGCCACCACGCTGAAGCCTCGTCCCTGCTCGCCGGCACGGGCAGCTTCCACCGCTGCGTTCAGTGCCAGGATATTGGTCTGGAAGGCAATCCCCTCGATCACGCCCACGATCTCGGCCACCTTGGCCGACGATTGCGAAATATGCTGCATGGTCTCGACCACGCCACGCACGGCGCGCCCGCCCTCGATCGCCACGCCCGAGGCACTCACCGCCAGTTCGTTGGCATGGCGCGCGTTCGCGGCATTCTGCTTGACCGTGGAGGTCAGCTGCTCCATCGAGGCCGCAGTCTGCTCAAGCGAGGCAGCCTGTTCTTCGGTGCGCTGGGAAAGATCGGTATTGCCGCTGGCGATTTCCCGGGTAGCGCCACCGATGGAGCGGGTCGCGCCCTGGATGCCGTGCACCAGTGCCGCCAACTGGCCAAAAGCGCGCTCCAGCGCGCCCAGCATGCGGCCCATTTCGTCATCGTTCTGCACCTGGATCGCGTACGTCAGGTTGCCGTGCGCCAGCGCCTGTGCCGCTTCCAGCGCATGGCGAGCCGGTCGCGTGATCGAGCGCGTGATGCCGATGCCCAGGGCCGCCGCCAGGGCCACCGCGACGGCGGCCAGGCCCAGCAGCAGGTTGCGGGCCGTCTCATAACTGGCGTTCGCCTCCTGCACGGCAGCCAGCGCAACCTTGCGGCCGGTCTCGGTCAGTTCGCTCAACTTGTCGAAATAAGGCGCCTGCGCCGCCGGCAGCGTCGCCACCAGCGCGCTGCGGGCACCATCGAACTCGCCGCCCTGCAACTGGCGCAGCACCATGTCGAGCTGGCCGTTATAGGCAGTGCGTGCCTCGGTCAGCCCCCGATACAACTCCCGGGTCTCCGGTCTGCCGGACGTGGACAGCCACTTCCCAAGTTCATCCAGCGTGACGCCCATTTTCTCGCGCAGCCCCGCGATCTCCCCGGCATTGCGCTTTACCGCAACCGGGTCCTCGTTCATGGTGGCATCGCGCACCAGAATCCCGATCCGCAACGCATCCTGCTTGACGCGCTCGATATCCAGCACCTTGAACAAGCGTCCCTCCACGGTGATGCGCATCGATTCGTTCATGGTGCGCAGAGACGTCATGCCCAGCACCGCCACGGCAACCAGCAGCAACGCCACCAGCGAAAACGCCACCGTCAGGCGCGCCCCAATGCCAAAGTTTCGCAACCAACGCATCTTCCCGGCTCCTTTTACTCTCATCGCGCGCGCTTTTCCGCGCCCCGGACAGATTTCCGGGACGACACCGCACCGCGGACTTAACGGCAGAGAGCGGGCCAAGCTTGAGGGCAACATCAAGACATTTCCGAAGAAAACGGAAAATACGGGAACAAAAGCAAATATGAGGGGGAAAAGCCCGGCAATTCGAACGATTGGCGGGATGCGACCTGTCGTCTAATGTTAACCAGGCGCTCCGAAGTGCTGCCAGCGGCGCATGCAGCCAAAGGCGCGCAACAAAACAAGTGGGCACGCAAAAAAAGAAGCCCACGCGCGGGGTGCTCGTAGGCTTTCCAGGACTGCTATGAGCCGAAAGGCTCGTTAGCGAATATAAACCTGCTTACATGAGGTGTAAATCCAATTTCTATCAGGGATAACTCTGATAGAAAAAGTGCTGGCGACGCCATTCAAGTGACGAATGGGCGGCATGGAAAACATCGCAACTGCAGGCCAGGGTCACCTTGCCGCCCGCAAACCTATGCTGAACGGGGGTTGCGGGCGCTGGTGACGTTGGGACTTGCCGCACATGTGCAAACAAGGCAAACCGCAGCATTGTGACGCAAGAGTATTATTAGAGGAAACTCTCGATCTCAGGTGCGCCCCCCCCCAACCGTTCCGATTTGTAAAATTTTGTTACCCTCGCGCCTGAAGTACCCCCCGTCTTTTCCGGCTGCCCCTGCCGCCAGCGTTTGCGGGGCAGCATCGGAGCCGCCGCCCGGACACACGTCGGGGCCGGACGTGATCCATGCAGCCAGATCCAGCGCCAGCACAGAGAGCGGATATTTCATCCCCCGCCGCACCCAGGCCACGCCGCAGCCCACCCCAGGCCGTGCTGTAACCCCCCTATTGCCCGGGCCCATATATTGGACCCTTGCCAGCCGCCAGAACCCGTGCGGGCTCTTCCGGAGACGTTGTGAACAAGAAGGAAACCAGGATCACCCGTCCGAGCAGGCAACTGCAGCAGCTGCAGTTCTCCACGCTCAGCGCCAGCCACAGCCCTGTCGTCGTACACCTGTCGAGCGGCATTCGCCTGCACGGCGTGATCGTGGCCTCGGACAACTATATGGTGCTGCTGGCGGAATCGCCGCGAGACCCGCAGCCGCAAGTCGTCTACAAGCACGCCATTGCCGTGATCACGCCCGCCCATGCGCCGGAGGCCATGGCGGCGGTGCCCGGGGCGGAGACTTCGCCGGAGTTTGTGAGTTTGTATACGCCACGGACCCGCAAGCGGAGATAACCAGGGAGGGCGCGCCAGCCGGTTGTGCGCACAAGCGGCGCAGCTTTCGTGCGATGGCCCCGCCCGCATCAGCCACCCCCAGAGCCGCTCGGAAGCTATCCGCGAAAAAACTTCTGCACATTGCCCCAAAGATCACACTAAATCTTTTCCCGCCCCGGTCGATAACCCTAACAACGGAGGCACTACACGCACTGCAACGCAGTCAGCCAACGTTACGGCACCCGCCGGACTGCATAAATCACTGCATATAGGAGTCGTACCATGGCGTCAGTCATTAATACCAATTCGTTGTCTCTGATGACTCAGAACAACCTGAATGCATCGCAATCGCAGCTGAACACGGCGATTCAACGCCTGTCGTCGGGCCTGCGCATCAACAGCGCCAAGGACGACGCAGCCGGCCTGGCCATTGCCAACCGCTTCACCGCCAACATCAACGGCCTGACCCAAGCCAAGCAAAATGCTAACGACGGCATCTCGCTGGCGCAAACGACTGAAGGCGCGCTGACCGAAGTCACGAACAACCTGCAACGTATCCGTACCCTGTCGGTGCAAGCAGCGACTGGTTCGAATTCGGCAGACGACCTGAAGTCGATCCAGGATGAAATCGGCCAGCGCATGGACGAAATCAACCGCATCTCCACGCAGACCGACTTCAACGGCGTCAAGGTACTGTCTGGCTCGGCAAAGCCCCTGAACATTCAAGTTGGCGCCAGCGACGGCCAGACCATCTCGGTGAATCTGCAGGAAATCAGCACGAAGACGCTGAACATGACCGGCTTCAACGTGTCTGGCACCGGCACGCCGAATACGGCCGCTACCAGCCAGGACCTGCTGGCAGCCGRCTTTACCGCAGGCGCAACGACCAACGGCACCACCGCCTACTCCAAGAATTACACTGGCGCTGACAGCGCCACGCTGGCCAATGTGCTCGGCAAGGTTGCTACTGGTGATACGGTCAACGACGCCGGCATTGCCACCATCGCAAACTACACCTATAACGGCACGGACTTCTCCTTTGCCGACACGGCACGTACTGCCGCGCGCATCTCGAGCGACCTGAAGCCGGCTGCTGGGAACGTTACCAATGTGTCGATCAAAATCGGCAACAATCAAGCGGTTTCCGCCAACATTGACAGCAATGGCATGCTGACCTCGGCCACCAGCGGTAACAAGCTGTTTGTGGACGCTGCAGGCAACCTGACCGAGAACGATCTGGCCGGCACCCTCACGCAGGCGGATATCAACAACGGCGGCGGCGCTGGCGACCTGATCAAGGCAATCGGCACATCGGGTGCAGCCGGTAAGTTGAGCTCAATCACCGTGGGCAACGCGGCCAACGCTCCCAGCTACGCGTTCACTGGCGGCGTTGCGACGGCAAATGCGACTAATCTGCATATCTCGGCCGCAGCCCTGACAACTCAGGTTCAAGCAAGCAACGGCGCCAATGCAATCACTACGGTGCTCGGTGGGGCTACCTACAYCACCGCAGCTGGCGGTGCGGTTACGACGGGTGGTAACCCGGTCAATGTTGATATGAACGGCGCGCTTACCACCAACACGGCCGAGAAGCTGTTCGTTCACAGCAACGGCCAGGTGACCGATGGCTCGGCGAACGCGGTATATGAAGACTCGGCGAACGCTGGGAAGTTCACCCTCAACGCTACGAGCGGTAAGACCTCCACCGCCAATCCGCTGGACGTCCTCGACAAGGCCCTGTCGATGGTTGACAAGCTGCGCAGCTCGCTGGGTGCGATCCAGAACCGTCTGGATTCCACCATCGCCAACCTTGGCACGACCATCACCAACCTGTCGTCGTCGCGTTCGCGTATTCAAGACGCTGACTACGCCACGGAAGTGTCGAACATGACCCGCGGCAACATCCTGCAGCAAGCCGGCACTTCGGTGCTGGCTCAAGCGAACCAGACCACGCAAGGCGTGCTGTCGCTGCTGCGTTAATGCAGTAATACGAAGCACCAGGGCCGGGCCACCACAAGCCCGGCCTTGTGCCGGAGGGTTTTCGCAGGGCCCCTTTGCCCTGCGAAAGCGTTTCGAACCCACCCCCGACAACGGTCATGGCAAATCCGACAAGCTTGATCCCGCCGCTGCCGCTCTCTCCGTCCCTGCCTCCCGCAGGCCGCGAGGGCACGCCCTCTGCCTTACCCGCGAGCGACAACAGCGCTGGCACGCAGGCTGGCGCAAACAAACAAGCAGCTCCTGTCATGACCGAAGACACTGCCATCCAGCACCTGAAGGATTTGTTGCGCACCACCGCATTCAATGTGGAGTTCGAAATTGACCAGGATACCCACCGCGTGATCACCAAGGTAGTGGACAAGGACACCGGCGACGTCATCAGGCAACTGCCCTCTGAAGAGGTCATGCGCATCGCCCACGCCCTGCAAAAGGCGCAAGGCTTGTTCGTACATCAAGAAGCCTGAGACCGGTAGCCGGCTCAGCCCCGTTTAAGCAATTTCCCGGATAAGAACGATATGGCAACCATCTCGAACCTTGGCGTGGGCTCCGGCCTGGACCTGAACACCCTGCTGGACCAGCTCACCACGGCGGAACAGGCACCGCTCACGGCCATCCAGAACCGGGCCACCAGCTATCAGGCGAAGCTGTCGGCCTACGGTCAGGTGCAGAGCATGCTGTCGGCATTCCAGGGGGCGGCTAAGCAACTATCCGATCCGAACTTCTTCAACTCGACGACCGCTACATCGTCCGCCGCCAATGTGCTTGGCGCGGTCGGAAGCACCTCCGCGGTATCGGGCACCTATGCTGTCAACGTGTCGTCCCTGGCACAGTCACAATCACTGGTGTCCGCCGGGCAGGCCAAGCTGACCGATGCGATCGGCACCGGTACCATTCATATCGACTTCGGGACGATCACCGGCGGTACGCTGGACCCGGTGACCGGCAAGTACACCGGTGCAACGTTCGCGGCGAATCCGCCGCCGGCATCCGGCACCAGCGGCTTCGACATCAAGATCGATAGCACCAACAACTCGCTGCAGGGCATCCGCGACGCCATCAACAAGGCCAATGGGGGGGTCACCGCCAGCATCGTCAACGACGGCAGCGGCACGCCATACCGTCTGGTGCTGACGTCCAACGCCACCGGCGCCAATAGCAGCATGCGGATCTCCGTAGCGGAGACTGACGGCGGCACAAAACTGTCTGACCTGGTGAGCTATAGTCCCGGCAAAAACCAGGATCTGACCGGCAATGAAGTGCAGAGCATGCAGCAAACGATCGTTGCCCAGAATGCACAGTTGACCGTCAACAATATTGCAGTCCAGAGCACCAGCAACACCGTGACCGACGCCATCCAGGGTGTCACGCTGTCGCTAACGCAAGGGGGAACCACCACGGTCACGGTGCAACGCGACGTCAAGACTATCCAGACGGCTGTGCAGAGCTTCGTCACCGCCTACAACAATCTGCAAAAGACCGCCGCGAGTCTGTCGAATTACGATCCCACCAGCCAAAGCGCTTCCCCGTTGACCGGCGATGCGACGCTGCGGCTGATTCAGGGCCAGATGCGCGGCATCCTGAACACGCCACAGATGGGTGGCTCCGGCGCGGTCACAGGACTGGCAAACATCGGCGTGACGTTTCAGGTCGATGGCACGATGGCCTTCGATGCCACCAAGCTGACCAGCGCATTGACCACGGATCCGAATGGTGTAGCCGGCCTTTTCTCCAACGCTAACGGCAAGGACGGCTATGGCAACCAGATCAATAGCCTGGTGACCTCGCTGACCGGCACCAAGGGCACCCTGACGAACGCGACGGATGGGATCACGCAAACGTTGAAGTCGCTTAGCGATCAATACAGCGAAACGCAGACCCGCATCAACGCCACCGTCGCGCAATACAAGGCGCAGTTCACGAATCTGGACTTGATCATGTCCCAGATGAACAACACCAGCAAATACCTGACCCAACAGTTCAATGCGCTGAACAACTCCAACAGCAGCAAGTAATACAACCCTTACCGAACGTGGGAATCGATCGCCATGTATGCTCGTCACGCCATTAATGCCTATGCCCAAGTCGGTGTCCAGACTGGCGTCATGGACGCCAGCCCCCAGAAGCTGATCGCGATGCTCTACGATGGCGCCCGCACCGCCATTGCCCAGGCGAAGTTCCATATGGCTGCCAGCGATGTGTCGGCCAAGGGCAACGCCATCACCAGGGCCATCAACATCATTGACAACGGCCTGAACGCCGCGCTCGATCACGAGCAAGGCGGTGAGATTTCGGCAGGCCTTGAACAGCTCTATGACTACATGACGCGGCGCCTGTTGCTGGCCAACCTGCGCAACGATCCCGCCCTGCTGACTGAAGTGGACGGCTTGCTCGGGAACCTGGCTTCCGCCTGGTCCGAGATGAGCAACGCCCCCGATGGCGCTACCCCACACCTGTCGCTTGTTACGGAGCGCTGAGATGACCGCATTGAGCCCGATCCTGCATTGCTACCGGGAACTGGAATTGCTTGCCGAGCAGATGCTTGAGCTGGCACGTGCCGGGAACTGGACTGCAATGGCCGAACTGCAGCAGGTCTACACCGTCCAGGTGGATCAACTCCGCCGCATGGACCACAGCGTGCCCATTTCGGATCGCGAACGGATGGACCGGTATCAGCGGCTGGAGCGCATCCTTGGCTACGACGCTGCCATCCGCAACCTGTTGACGCCGGAGATGAACAGGCTGGGCGCGCTGCTGGGCAATGCGCGCCGCCAGCAGGATCTGCATCACGCCTACGGCAGCGTTGCCGCCTGAGGCAACGCTGCGCGACCCGCACGCCAGAAACGCTCAGAACGCTAAAGGCTGATTGCCATGACCGGCATCCCCATCTCGCCGGACCCGGCAGCCCTCCTGCGCGGCGCAGACCCGCAAGGGCTGCGCAATGCGCTCTCGGTCTCCAAGCTGGAGGCCCTGCTGCCCACCGGCAAGATTGCCCCTGGCGAAAGCCAGACCGCCGGCGGCGGCACGATTCAAGGCCGCGGCGTCGATGCGCTGCAGTCGGATACGGCCGCAGCCGGGCGAAGCGCTCAGACCGGCTCGACGCGCGAAACGCTCAGTTTTGCCGCACGCACCATTCTCGACCTGCTTGACCGTACCGACGCGCAGCCCGCACGGGCCGCGGCCCMAATGCTGCCGTCGCCCGCCGGCGCACCGAATCCGGCCACAGTGCGCGCCGCCCTGGCCGGACTGGTCCAGCACAGCGGCCTCTTCTACGAAAGCCACCTGGCCGAGTGGGTCAGCGGAAACCGTCCTCTGGCCGACGTGCTGAAGGCACCCCAGGCTGCTTTCAATCAACCGAGGCCGGGCGAGCCGCCCCTGGCCGGCAATCCCGCCCCGCAGCAGCCCGTCCAGGCACAGCCGGTGTTGCTGCTGCCGGCGCCGGCGGCTTACACCGCGAGCACGGCGCAACTGGCCGGGGCCACGTTGCCCAACCCTGCGGGAGCAGTTCCAGCAGAGGCCGCGGTTACGGAAGACACCGGGGGCAACCCGGTTCCAGTCAGGCATGGCGCGGCGCACAGCAACGGCACACCGGACAACTCGCCGCCAGCCAGCCTTGCCATTCCGCCGCACGCGCGCGAAGCTGCCCGGATTGCCACGCTGGCAAACCACGCCGCCCAGGCCTACCAGGCGGCGGCCCAGGATGCGAGTGACAGCGGCCGCAGCCATCGTGCCGAGACGCATAGTGTTATGCGCGCCTTCGATAGCAGCGAGGCCGCCAACCACGCGAGCAACAACCCGCAGTCCAGTCCCGTGGTGCACCCCGGCACCGAGGGCACCGTACGCCAGCAGCTGGAGCTGCTGGCCAGCCAGCAGTTCCGCTGGGTTGGCGAAGCCTGGCCGGGCACGCCCATGGACTGGGAAATCCGCCGTGGCGATAAAGACGAAAGCAGTGGCGCGCAGGCTGGCCAGGCCGCCTGGTCGACATGCCTGCTGCTCACCCTGCCATCCCTGGGCACGGTGGAAGCGCGCCTGTGGCTAAACGGCACCGGCCTGGAAGCGCGCGTGGTCACACCGGACTCCGGCGTCGCCAGCCGCCTTAACGACGCGCGCAGCGAACTATCCAGCAATATGTCGGCCAATGGACTCGTATTGATGCGGCTGAACGTGGAGACCGGCGTGCCGGCGAAGCCGGGAAGCGGAGCATGAGCAACGATATGCCGGCCGAACCGGGAAGCACCAACACCTACAGCAGCAATAGCGATGGCAACCCGCAACGCGGCGCCGCGATTGCCCTATCCTACGCGGCCGACGATTCGGCGCCGCGCGTGGTGGCCAAGGGCTACGGCGTGGTGGCGGAGTCCATCATTGCGCGCGCACGCGAATCTGGCGTCTACGTGCACGACTCGCCGGCACTCGTCAGCTTGCTGATGCAAGTCGATCTCGATTCCCATATTCCGCCACAGCTTTATGTCGCCGTAGCGGAACTGCTGGCCTGGCTGTACAGGCTGGAACGAGGAGAGGCCGCCTGAGCGGTGGCCGTTGGCAAGCTCTGGTGCTCCTCCTTAGCATCGCCATTTGCTTCTCATCACCAAAGCAAAAAGGCGGACCGCGCCGGATCTGTATCCGGCTGGTCCGCCTTTCAATTTGCCTGGCGCCGCCACGCCGCCCGTGGGCAGCATGGCAACAGGCGCGCAATAGCGCGCGCCCGAYGCTTGCTCAGACAGTCATATTCATCATTTCCTGATAAGCCGCCGTCAACCGGTTCCTTACCTGCACCCCAGTCTGGAACGACACATTGGCCTTCTGCATATCGATCATCACGTCGTTGAGCGAAACGCCGGGCTTGCCCAGTTCAAACGCCTCGGCCTGGCCGTAGGCATGCTCCTGCACGCTGCTGATGCGTGCCAGCGAGCGCTGCAGTTCACCGGCGAAGCTGCCCGGCGAGGCGGCGAACGCAGCGTGGCTTTCCTGCCCGGTGGCGCTCTGGGCCAGCCCGCGCAATTGCTGCAACATGCCGTCGATAGAAGAGATGGTAGTCATGGCGATCCGCTTGGAACCCGCCCCGCCCTGGCCAGCCGAAGCCCGCCCCGGGGGAAACCGGTTCGAAAATGAGTCATTAAGGGTTGCGCCGGGCACCCGCCCGGGCCGCTGCCGGCAAACCTGGCGCCATGCGCCGCCTATGCCACAAATACCGCATCCGCACGCGCCGCCTGTGCCAGCCCCCGAAGCGTACTCGCGGCGCCGTCTGGGCCATTGCGGGAATTCGGGTGGAAAACGAGGCCTATTCGCCGGATTGTCGGCAGCCGCCTTGGATGATGATCGATACCGTGCCGAATCTGGGATGCCGCTGTCTTTACGCGCCCTGTCCGGACCCGAATCTCATCAACTATCGCGGGGAGTACGCGTGTTTTGTCAGCAGCGTGATCTTAGCCATGCCGAAGCCAGGGTTAGCCAGGCATGCCGGGGTGGACAGGGCAGCCAGAGCGGCGCCCGCCATCCGGCCCAGCCGGTCCTGGCCCATGCCGGCCCGGCCATGACGGGGACGCGCGCATGAACGCCGTGACAGCCCTGTCGAACAAATCCGAGCTGTTCGCGCGTCTAAAGACCAATCCGCGCCTGCCCCTGATGCTGGGTGGCGCGGCTCTTGCCGCGGCCATCGCGGTCGGGGTGCTGTGGTCGCGTGCGCCGGACTACAAGGTGCTCTACAGCAACCTGTCCGAGCGGGACGGCGGTGCCGTCATCGCCTCCCTGCAGCAAATGAACGTGCCGTACAAGTTCGCCGAAGGCGGCGGTGCGGTGATGGTGCCCTCCGAGAAAGTCCACGAGACCCGGCTGCGCCTGGCTTCGCAAGGCCTGCCCAAGAGCGGCACCACCGGCATGGAGCTGATGGATACGCAGAAGTTCGGCATCAGCCAGTTTGCCGAGCAAGTCAACTATCAGCGCGGCCTGGAGGGCGAGCTGGCCCGCTCGATCGAGTCGATCGCCGCGGTGCAGTCGGCGCGCGTGCACCTGGCCATTCCCAAGCCCACGCTGTTCGTGCGCGATCGCCAGAAGCCGACCGCTTCGGTGGTGCTGCAGCTCTATCCGGGCCGYGCCRTCGACGACGGCCAGGTGGCCGCGATCGGCCACCTGGTCTCGTCCAGCGTGCCGGAACTCACGCCGAAGTCGATCTCCATCGTCGACCAGCACGGCAACCTGCTGTCGGGCAGCGGCACCAACGAGCGCATGCTCGATGCCGGCCAGATCAAGTACGTGCAGGCGCTGGAGCGCAACTACGCGCAGCGTGTGGAAGCCATCCTGGCGCCGATCCTCGGCCAGGACAATGTGAAGGCGCAAGTCACCGCCGACGTGGATTTCTCCATCGTCGAGCACACCGACGAGTCCTTCAAGCCTAACCAGGACCCCACCCGCGCCGCCATCCGCAGCCAGCAGTCCAGCGAATCGAGCCAGCAAGGCGCGGCGCCGGTCGGCGGCGTGCCGGGCGCGCTGTCCAACCAGCCGCCCGCGCCGGCCACGGCACCGATCGCCACGGCCCAGCCGCCGCGGCCGGGGCAGCCGAACCAGCCAGGACAGCAGCCGGGACAGCAAGGCCAGCAGGCTCAGCCCGGCCAGGCCCAGGCCGGCGCCACCGCCACGGCCCAGACCGGCCCAAGCAGCAGCCGCCACGACGCCACCACCAACTACGAACTCGACCGCACCGTGCGCCATGTGCAGCAAGCACCGGGCGGCGTGAAGCGCCTGTCGGTGGCGGTGGTGGTGAACTACCGCCAGAAGGCCGGCGCCAACGGCAAGATCGTGTCCGAAGCCCTGCCCGCCGCGCAGCTTGCCCAGATCGAGAACCTGACCAAGGAAGCGATGGGCTTCTCGGCCGACCGGGGCGACTCGCTCAACGTGGTCRACAGCCCGTTCACCGCGGATACCGACATCAAGCCGGAACTGCCGCTGTGGAAGCAGCCCGAGATGATCGCGCTGGCCAAGACCGGTGCGGGTTACCTGCTGCTGGCCCTGCTGGCGCTGTTCGTGTGGTTCAAGGTGGCACGCCCGGTGCTGCGCAAGTACACCGCGCCGCCGCTGCCGCCGCCACAGGAAAAAACCGACAGCAACGAAGCCATCTTGCTGCCGCCTGAAGAGCCGGCCAATCCGGAAGTCCTGCGGCTCGCCGCTAAATATGAAAGCGATCTCGCCCTGGTGCGTGACGCCGCGCAACGCGACCCGCGCCTGGTTGCCAGTGTGATCAAGAACTGGATGTCAAGCGATGACCGATGAAGGATTGCAGAAGAGCGCCATCCTGATGATGTCGCTCGGTGAAGATGCCGCAGCGGAAGTATTCAAGCACCTCGGCCCGCGCGAGGTGCAGAGCCTGGGCGCGGCGATGGCCACGCTCAACTCGGTGACGCGCGAGCAGATGTCCTCGGTGCTGGCCGAGTTCCGCGCGGAAACCGAACAGTACCTCGCGCTCAACGTCGATTCGAGCGCCTTTATCCGCAGCGTGCTGAACAAGGCGCTGGGCGAGGAACGCGCGCTGTCGGTGATCGAGGACATCCTCGAATCGCGCGACCCGGGCGCCGGCATCGATTCGCTGAACTGGATGGATTCCACCTCGGTGGCCGAACTGATCCGCGACGAACACCCGCAGATCATCGCCACCATCCTGATCCACCTGGACCGGCAGAAGTCGTCCGAGATCGTCGGCATGTTCACCGAGCGCCTGCGCCAGGACGTGATCCTGCGGATCGCCACCTTCGGCGGTGTGCAGCCGGGGGCGCTGCAGGAGCTGACCGACGTGCTGACCAAGCTGCTGGCGGGCCAGAGCCTCAAGCGCAGCCGCATGGGCGGCGTACGCACGGCAGCCGAGATCATCAACCTGATGAGCACGGCCCACGAAGAAGCGGTGATGGAAGGCGTGCGCCTGCACGACGCCGACCTCGCGCAGAAGATCATCGACGAAATGTTCCTGTTCGAGAACCTGCTCGAAGTGGACGACCGCGGCATCCAGCGGGTGCTCAAGGAAGTGGCCACGGAATCGCTCATCGTCGCGCTCAAGGGCGCGCCGGTGGAACTGCGCGACAAGTTCATCCGCAATATGTCGACCCGCGCCGGCGAAATGCTGCGCGAAGACCTCGAAGCGCTGGGCCCGGTACGGGTCTCGCAGGTCGAGGCCGAACAGAAGAACATCCTCCAGGTGGTAAGACGCCTGGCCGAAGCCGGCGAAGTTGTAATCGGTGGTGGCGACGATGCCTACGTCTGAACGTGCCCTGCGCCAGTTCCGCGACCTTGCCGCGGACAGCGACTACGTCGAAACACGCGGCGACCAGCGCGGCAACGCCGGCGGGCGCCGCGGCGCGGGCAACCGCGCCACGCCACGGGAGACCGGCTTCGAGTGCTTTGCCGCGCCGGCGGACCGCAGCGAGCAAAAGAACGGCTGGCAGCGCTGGCAGATGGTGTCGCTGGATCCACGCAAGGCCGAGCCGGAGCCGACCGAGTTCCTGCCCTTCGAGCCGGCGCCGCCGCCGATCGACTTTGCCGCGCTCGACGCCATGCGCGAAGGCGCGCGCAAGGAAGGCTACGCCCAGGGCTATACCCAGGGCCAGACCCAGGGCTACGGCGACGGCCACCRCGAAGGTTATGCGCGCGGCCTCGAAGGCGCCCGCAGCGAAGCCTCCCACCTGCAACAACTCGCCGCGACCTTCAGCCACGCGCTTGGACGCGTGGACGAAGAAGTGGCCCAGACCCTGATCGCCCTGGCGCTGGATGTGGCGCGCCATCTCGTGCAGCAGGCCGTGCTGGCGGATCCCGCCATCTTGTTGCCCGCGGTGCGCGAACTGCTGGCGGCCGAGCCGGCGCTGTCGGGCTCGCCCTGCCTGCTGCTCAATCCGGACGACGTCGCGCTGGTGGAAACCCACCTGGCCGGCGAGCTGCAAGCCGCCGGCTGGAGCGTGCGCGCCGACCCGGCGGTGGCGCGCGGCGGCTGCGTGGCGAGCGCCGCCAGCGGCGAGCTCGATGCCACGCTGTCCACGCGCTGGAGCCGCGTGGTCAAGGCGCTTGGGCGCGACGACCCGTGGGAGCCGCCCCATGCCTGATAGCGCGGCCCGTAAGGACTTCACTACGGACTTCACTGCGGACTTCACCGCGGACTTCACCGCTGCCGGCGTGCCGGGCCTGCATGGCCAGCGCTGGCGCGACGCGCTCACCGCGGCCTCGGCCGGCATTGCCGAGATCGACAGCAAGCGCAGTTGCGGCCGCCTCACCCGCGCCGCCGGCCTGGTGCTGGAAGCCGTGGGCCTGCGCCTGCCGGTGGGCAGCGACTGCCTGATCGAACTGCCCGGCGGCCAGATGTCCGGCAAGCCCTCCGGCCCGCGCCTGGCCGAGGCGGAAGTGGTCGGCTTCGGCGCCGACCGGCTTTACCTGATGCCGCAGTCCGACGTGGTGGGCCTGGTGCCCGGCGCGCGCGTCTATCCGCTCGAACCCACGCCATTGCCCAGCGGCGACACCACCCCGCGCGAACCGGGCTCGAAACGCCTGCCCGTGGGTGAAGGCCTGCTCGGGCGCGTGCTCGATGCGGCCGGGCGTCCGCTGGACGGGCTAGGCCCCATCACCGCGGCCACCGAGGTCACGCTTGGCGGCACGCAGATCAACCCGCTGTCGCGCGCGCCCATCGAAACCGTGCTGGACGTGGGCGTACGCGCCATCAACGGCATGCTTACCGTGGGCCGCGGGCAGCGCATGGGCTTGTTCGCCGGCTCCGGTGTGGGCAAGAGCGTGTTGCTGGGCATGATGGCGCGCTACACCAGCGCCGAAGTGATCGTGGTCGGCCTGATCGGCGAGCGCGGCCGCGAAGTGAAAGACTTCATCGAGAACATCCTGGGACCGGAGGGGCGCGCGCGCTCCGTGGTGGTGGCCGCGCCGGCCGACACCTCGCCGCTGCTGCGCATGCAGGGCGCCTCCTATGCCACGCGCCTGGCCGAGTATTTCCGCGACCAGGGCCGCCATGTGCTGCTGATCATGGACTCGCTCACGCGCTATGCCATGGCCCAGCGCGAGATCGCGCTGGCCATCGGAGAGCCGCCCGCCACCAAGGGCTATCCGCCCTCGGTGTTCGCCAAGCTGCCSRCCCTGGTSGAGCGCRCCGGCAACGGCCCCGAAGGCGGCGGCTCGATCACCGCCTTCTACACGGTGCTGACCGAGGGCGATGACCAGCAGGACCCGATCGCGGATTCCGCGCGCGCCATTCTCGACGGCCATATCGTGCTGTCGCGCAGCCTGGCGGAATCCGGCCACTACCCTGCCATCGACGTGGAGGCCTCGATCAGCCGTGCCATGACGGCGCTGATCGAGCCGCCGCAGTTTGCCTCGGTGCGGCGCTTCAAGCAACTGATGTCGCGCTACCAGCGCAACCGCGACCTGATCAGCGTGGGCGCCTATGTGCCGGGCAACGATCCGGAACTGGATCTCGCCATCCACCTGCATCCGCAGATGGAAGCATTCCTTCAGCAGGACATCCACGAGCGCGCCGGCTACGGCGACTCGATCGGCCAGTTGCATAGTCTCTTCCAACGGAGTGAACATGGCTAAGCCATCTGCATTGAATACCTTGGCCGACCTGGCCCAGAACGATACGGATGCCGCCGCGCGCGAGCTGGGCCGGCTGCAAGGCCTGCGCAACCAGGCGGAGCAGCAACTGGCCGCGCTCACCCAGTACCGGCAGGAATACCGCGAGCGCATGCAGGCCATCGCGCAAGACGGCATGACCTCCACGCGCTGGCAGGACTTTGCGCAGTTCCTGGCCTCGCTCGATACCGCCATTCGCCAGCAGACGGAATCGCTGGCCAGGGCCGAGGCGCAGTTGCTCGCCGGGCGCGCCAACTGGCAGCAGCACAAACGCCGCCAGAACTCATTCGACACCCTGATTACCCGCGCGGAGACGCGCGAACACCTAGCCGGCACGCGTCGCGAACAACGCGACACCGACGAATACGCCGCCCGCGCGGCCCGCCTGCAAGTCGCGGGCCGCCACCGCTAAGCCGCCCAGCAAGACCGAATCCCAACATGATCGATATCAGCCAGATTGTCAGCAATGCCGCCAGCACGGCGGCCTCCTCGCGCAACGCCAACAACGCCGGCGGCGCCGATGCGAAGCCGCAGGGGTTCGGCGATGCGCTGGCGCGCGCCCGCAGCGAGGACCGCACCAGCAGCAACCAGAGCGCCGGCAGCAATCAATGCGCCGACAGTGCCCCTGCCCGCGCCGACGCAAACGGCAAGGATGGCGCCGCCGCCGACAACGGTCCTGCCCAAGCCACGCAAGCCACGCAAGGCAATGCGGTAGCTGCCAAGCCGGACCCCCCCGCCACTTCCGCCGCCGCTGCGCTTGCCGCCCTGCTGGCGCCACAAGCGGCCCAGCCTGCCACGCCGGCAGCCAACGGCGCGCAAACTGCCGCGGCCGGACTGCCTGGCACGGCTGCCCTGGCCACCCAGGCCGGCCTGAAGGACCTGAAGGCCCCCGCCCTGGCCACTACCGCAACCACCACGCCCGACGCCGCCGCACCGGCAAGCTCGGCGGCAGCCGATACGCTGGCCACCATCGCCTCCCAGCGCGCCGCGCTGCAGCCCGCGCCGCAAACCCCGGCCAGCACCCAGGCCGCGGCCACGGACAAGCCGGCTGCCACGCCGGCCGGCGACGCTGCCAAGGCCAGCCCGGACCTGGCCGCCAGCCTCGCGGCTGCAATGGCGGGCCAGCAAGCCGGCAAGGGACAGTCCGGCGCCGGGCAGCAGGACACCGCCGGCCAGCCGTACAAGGCCCAGCTCCAGCTTGGTGAAGCCAGCAAGGACAGCAAGCCTCAGGTTGCCGCCACCGCCGCGCCAGCCAACCCGATGCAACTGGCCGCAGCCACGCGCGCCGCCGAGCCGGCCAGCACGGAAGCCGCGCCCGCCGGCGTGACCGCCACGCCGATGATGGCCGCCAGCACCATGGCCGCGAGCCAGGCGCCCACCACCGGCGGCCTGCCGCCAGCCACCTCGCTGCCGATCGCCCCGCCGGTAGGCGACGGCCAGTGGCCGCAAGCGCTCGGCCAGCAGATGGTGCGCCTGTCGACCCAGGGCAACCACACCGCCGAGTTGCAGCTCAACCCGCCCGATCTCGGCCCGCTCAAGGTCGTGCTCAACGTCGTCAACGACCAGGCCCAGGCCCAGTTCGTCTCGCCCCACGCGGCCGTGCGTGCCGCCGTCGAAGCAGCGCTGCCGCAGTTGCGCACCGCGCTGGCGGACAACGGCATCCAGCTTGGCCAGACCTCGGTCGGCGCCGACAGCTTTGCCGGCCAGGCCGGCAACGGTCAGCAGCAACAGCAACGCCAGCCCGGCAGCCCGCAAAGCGGCTTCGGCACGCTGGCAGGCGCCACCACGGCGCCTGTCAATGCCGGCCCCGCCGCGCCGGTGGCACGCACCCTCGCGCGCGGCGAGGTCGACACCTTCGCCTGACCGGACGCGAGCGACGGGGGCTGCGGCGCCTATGCCGCAACCCCCGCAGCAGCCACGCGCGTTCGCGCTTACCATGTCGTTTTAGCGCAGGGCTGCAGCGCCCGCCCGCCAGAACGCCATGACCTTTGACCTGTTCGATTCCCTGCCGCAAGACGCACCCCATGCCGAGCCGATCGTGCCCGGCGCGGTGGTATTGCGCGGCTTCGCGCGCGAGCATGACCAGAACCTGCTGGACGCCGTGCGCGGCATTGCCGCGCAAGCGCCATGGCGCCACCTCATCACGCCGGGCGGCCTGCGCATGTCGGTGGCCATGACCAACTGCGGCCCGTTTGGCTGGGTCTCGGATCTCACAGGCTACCGCTACGAAGCGGCCGATCCACTTAGCGGCCAGCCATGGCCGGCCATGCCGGCGGCGTTCCTGTCCCTGGCGCGCGAAGCCGCCGCCACTGCCGGCTTTGCGGATTTCGTGCCGGACGCCTGCCTGCTCAACCGTTACGCGCCCGGCACCCGCCTCTCCCTGCACCAGGACCGCGACGAGCTCGACCTGCGCGCGCCGATCGTCTCGGTTTCGCTCGGCCTGCCCGCCATATTCCTGTTCGGCGGCCTGCGGCGCGCCGAGCGCCCGCTACGCGTGCGGCTGGCGCATGGCGACGTGGTGGTTTGGGGCGGCCCAGCGCGCCTGGCGTTCCATGGCATCGCGCCGCTGGCGGACGGCGACCACGCGCTGCTGGGGCGCGAGCGGATCAACCTGACCTTCCGCAAGACACGCTAGCGGGCGACGCGGCGCCAGTCCCCGTCAGCCCACTTCATCGAGCAGCGCCAGGCGGCTTTCGTCGGGGAAGGCCCGTACGCGGTACCTGACGGGATAAAGCGCTTCTTCCTCGACCAGATCGCCAAGCAGCGCCAGCGCCTGCTGCCATGCCACCACCCGCGTCTTCCCCGGGGCATCGTCGGCATCGGGCCACACCAGGGCGATGCGGTCCGTGCGCGGCAGCGAGGTGTCCACGCCGCAGGTCCAGGTGGCGACCGAAAACGAGGCCACGGGATCGTCCTGCTGGCCGTAGAGCAGGTAACTCGCCAGGAACACACCGGCGCCGGCGTGCTCGTTCAGGCGATCGATGGCAGCCTTCTGCGTGTCGTATTCTTCCTTTTGGTACAGCCGCTTGAGGTGGGCAAGATGCCGTGCCGCCTGCGCGCCGGCCGGCACGAAATGCGACACGTCCGGGCCAGACGGCACGGCGTGCGCCGCGTGCCAGGCGTCTCCGGGCCCGTAGCGGAACATGGCAGGCGAGATCGTGCGGCCCTGCCGCGAAGCCTGCAGGCTCAGCTCCACCATGTGCAACTGCCCCGCTTCGTCCTGGTCGCCGGTCACCAGCAGTACCTCGCGGGTGGGCAACATGAACACCGGGCGGCCGCGCACCGGCACCCGCTGCAGCACATCCGGCAGCAGCGCGCGGCTGGCCTCGTAGCCATCGCTCCAGGCGCCCTGGTACACGCCCTGGGCCACCTGCACGAAGGCCTCGGCGGTGTGGTCGCGCAGGTTGTCGGCCGCGATCCGCAGCGCCTGGTCCAGGCTCAGTTGCCAGGAGGCGGAGGGGCCGTTCAACAGGGTCGAGGTGGTTTCCGGGTAGTCCACCGCCAAGAGGATCACGCAATCGTCGCCGAAGGGCAGGCAGGCGGACTGGAAGCTCGAGGCATCGCCCTCGGTGCGCATGTGATGCAGCCGGATTTCATCGATCAGCGAGCGGCTGCGGATCAGCGGGCGGAGCATGGGGCCGGCCTCCGACAGCAAGGCTGGCGTAGCCTGGCCGCTGGAGCACAAGGTCGCCACGAAGCTGTGCAGCGCCTTGTCGCGCTGTGCGCCGCGCGTCTCGCAATACGCCCGGTAGGCATTGTGGAGGTTGAAAAAGGCATTGCGCCCGTGCTCCAGCCGGAACTCGTCCGCGTTGAATTCCAGGCGGCCCTCGAAACCCTGGCGCCTGGCCGCGGCAATGAAATACGCCGCGAAACGGTCCGGCGGCGGCTTGCGCAGGAAGAGCGAATCGAAGAAACCCATGACGATGGCGTGGCGCGGATAGCATTGCACACACCTTACCCCATGTCGCGCGTGTGCCGCGCGGCCGGCACGCCCGGCTATGCGGCCTGCCGCGCTAACCCGGCCTCAGTCGACCCAGTTGACCTTGGCAAATTTCCGCGAGAACGCTTCCGGCATCGGCACCACCTTCTTGATCTGGTAGTTGAAAAAGACAAAACCGGACTTGGCCATCGCCACCAGCGCCTGGTCATGCGGGCGCGTGATGCGGAAAGCGATGTCGCCACCGTATCGATTGAAATCCATCACCCCGACTTCGAACAGCAACTGGTCGCGGGCGTGCGCCTCGTTGCGGTAGGTAGTGGCGAGGTCGCTGACGATGATGCCGACGCCGTCGCCCTGGGTTTCCTGGATGCCGAACTCGAAGAGGAAACGGGCGCGTGCCTCGGAGATCATCGAGATCATCGAGTCGTTGCCGAGGTGGTTGGCTGAGTTTATATCGGTGACGCGCACCGTGAGGTGGGTGGAGTAGCAGTATTGGTCTTCGGGGAATTCGAGTTTTAGGCGGGCCATGATGCTAAGGGGGGATTTAGGTGAGGTTTTATCCGCATTATGTGCGATTGTTCAGGTTGGTGCAGTGTTAATGGTTTGGCGCTGGCTGTTGGGAATTATGTGTTTTGGATTCTTGGAATAGGTGGTGAATCGGTGGAGTTTTAATGTTATTTGGTTTTTTTGGGGCGGTGTTGGTCGTTGAACCCAAAGGAATACGACATCCCCCTGCGGGGGACGCCGGTCACTCTTCTTTGCTTCGGCAAAGAAGACTAACGAGAAGAAAGCCGACCCTGCCGGGGGCAGAGCAATCAGGCTATTTCGCGTTGTTGGTTTCGTCGTGCGGCCAGCAGTTCTGCTAGCTTCTGCCGCTACCAGCTTGCAGGGTCACGAATCTGCCAATTTCCGGGATTCGTGGTGCGGCCCCCGGTAGCGGAATCCTTGCCCATTCGGCCATCTGCCGTTACCAGCGCGAAGCACCACGACACATCGCCTGCCAATGGTTTCGTGGTGGGGCGGGCGCGGTGGTGAAGACCTCGGGCATATCACCCGGTGCCACCGCGCCCACGACGGAACCGGTGCGCCTGCAACTTCGTGGGCGGCCACTACGCGAGCGACAGACGGCTTGAAGCAAGTGATGTCTGCTACCGGGGGTCGCACCACGAATCCCGGAAGCTGGCAGATTCGTGGTCAGTCAAGCCGGTACCGGCAGAAGCCCGCCGGCACTCCGGGCCGCACGACGAAACCATCGATATCCGAAAGCCTTATTGCTCTGCCCCCGGCAGGGTCGGCTTTCTTCTCGTTAGTCTTCTTTGCCGAAGCAAAGAAGAGTGACCGGCGTCCCCCGCAGGGGGATGTCGTATTCCTTTGGGTGCAACGGCCAACACCGCCCCCAAAAAAACCAAATGCCCTCAAAAAAGGAGCACCCCGCCATGAACACCGCCAATAAACCATAAAAGAAAGGCCCCGCAAGGGGCCTTCCAAAACGTACCTATCGAAAACCAGTACCGCTTACAGCGTCACCGTATCCGCCACATCCTTAAAGTCTTCGATCTGATCGAAGTTCATGTACTTGTAGATCTTGTCGCCATTGGCATTCAGCACACCCATATCCGACATGTACTCTTCCTTCGTCGGAATACGCCCCAGACGCGAGCAGATCGCCGCCAGCTCAGCCGAACCCAGATACACATTGGTATTCTTGCCAAGACGATTCGGGAAGTTACGCGTGCTGGTCGACATCACCGTAGCGCCTTCGCGCACCTGTGCCTGGTTACCCATGCACAGCGAGCAACCCGGCATTTCCGTACGGGCGCCTGCCGTACCGAACACGCCGTAGTGGCCTTCTTCGGTCAGTTGCTTGGCATCCATCTTGGTCGGCGGTGCAACCCACAGCTTGACCGGGATATCGCGCTTGCCTTCGAGCAGCTTGGAAGCCGCCCGGAAGTGGCCGATGTTGGTCATGCACGAACCGATGAAGACTTCGTCGATCTTGGCGCCTGCCACTTCCGACAGGGTCTTGACATCATCCGGGTCGTTCGGGCAAGCCAAGATGGGCTCATGCACGTCGGCCAGGTCGATCTCGATCACCGCSGCGTATTCGGCRTCGGCATCCGGCTCCAGCAGYTYCGGRTYGGCCAGCCAGGCTTCCATGGCCTGGATACGGCGCGACAGGCTGCGCGGGTCCTGGTAGCCCTCGGCGATCATCCACTTCAGCAGCGTGATGTTGCTGTTGATGTATTCGATGATCGGTTCCTTGTTCAGGCGCACCGAGCAACCGGCAGCCGAACGTTCGGCGGACGCGTCGGAGAGTTCGAATGCTTGCTCGACCTTCAGGTCGGGCAGGCCTTCGATTTCCAGGACACGGCCCGAGAAGATGTTCTTCTTGCCTTGCTTGGCCACGGTCAGCAGGCCCGACTTGATCGCGTACAGCGGAATCGCGTTGACCAGGTCGCGCAGCGTGACGCCCGGCTGCATCTTGCCCTTGAAGCGCACCAGCACGGATTCCGGCATGTCCAGCGGCATCACGCCAGTGGCAGCCGCGAAAGCCACCAGGCCCGAACCTGCGGGGAAGCTGATGCCGATCGGGAAACGGGTGTGCGAGTCGCCGCCGGTGCCGACGGTGTCCGGCAGCAGCATGCGGTTCAGCCACGAGTGGATCACGCCGTCGCCCGGGCGCAGCGAAATGCCGCCACGGGTGCTGATGAACTGCGGCAGCGTGTGGTGGGTCTTGACGTCGACCGGCTTCGGATAGGCGGCGGTGTGGCAGAACGACTGCATCACCAGGTCGGCCGAGAAGCCCAGGCAAGCCAGGTCCTTCAGCTCGTCGCGCGTCATCGGGCCGGTGGTGTCCTGCGAGCCCACCGAAGTCATCTTCGGTTCGCAGTACGTGCCCGGGCGGATACCCTTGCCTTCTTCCAGGCCGCAGGCGCGGCCAACCATCTTCTGGGCCAGGGTGAATCCCTTGCCGGTGTCGGCCGGGTTGTGCGGCAGGYGGAACAGCGTGGACGGAGCCAGGCCGAGCGCTTCGCGGGCCTTGGCGGTCAGGCCACGGCCGACGATCAGGGGAATACGGCCGCCGGCGCGCACTTCGTCGAACAGCACGTCGGATTTCACGGTGAATTCAGCGACGACCGCGCCGTTCTTCAGGGCCTTGCCGTCATAGGGACGCAGCTCGATCACGTCGCCCATTTCCATGCTGGACACGTCCAGCTCGATCGGCAGCGCGCCGGCGTCTTCCATGGTGTTGTAGAAGATCGGGGCAATCTTGCTGCCCAGGCACACGCCGCCGAAGCGCTTGTTCGGCACGAAGGGGATGTCTTCGCCGGTGAACCACAGCACCGAGTTGGTGGCGGACTTGCGCGAGGAGCCGGTACCGACCACGTCACCCACGTAGGCGACCAGATTGCCCTTTTCCTTCAGCGATTCGATGAACTTGACCGGGCCGCGCTTGCCGTCTTCTTCCGGGGTGATGCCGGGGCGCGCGTTCTTCAGCATGGCCAGCGCGTGCAGCGGGATGTCCGGGCGGGTGGTGGCGTCCGGGGCCGGCGACAGATCGTCGGTGTTGGTTTCGCCGGTGACCTTGAACACGGTCACGGTCAGGCTTTGCGGCACTTCCGGACGGCTGGTGAACCACTCGGCGTCGGCCCAGCTTTGCAGCACGGCCTTGGCGTTGGCGTTGCCCTTGTCGGCCTTTTCCTTGACGTCATGGAAGGCGTCGAACATCAGCAGCGTCTTCTTGAGCGCTTCGGCGGCAACGGTGCCGATCTCGGCATCGTCCAGCAGTTCGATCAGCGGGGAGATGTTGTAGCCGCCCAGCATGGTGCCCAGCAGCTCGGCTGCCTTGGCACGCGAAATCAGCGGGCAGGCTTCCTTGCCCAGTGCGACGGCGGCCAGGTACGAGGCCTTGACCTTGGCGGCGTCGTCCACGCCGGCCGGCACGCGGTGCGTGATCAGGTCGACCAGGACCTGCTCTTCACCCGCAGGGGGCGCTTTCAGCAATTCGATCAGTTCCGCAGTCTGCTTGGCGGTCAGCGGCAGAGGGGGAATGCCGAGCGCGGCGCGTTCGGCAACATGGGCGCGATAGTTTTCAAGCATGGGAACCTGCGGAGTAATAGGGTTGCAAAAACCGGTTGTGCCGCGATTTTAAATGGAAGTGCGTTTTAGGTCAAACGTCTTATATCTTATATAAGAGTTGACAAGGTAAAACCCAATAAAATCAAGCCCCTCCCCATCCAGGCAGCAACCTCTGCGCATTGGATCTGTTCCTAGCCCGGCGGCAGGAAATCCAGCCTCTCCTCTTCGTACAGCCGGTAGATCATGTCGAGCATGGCGCTGATCTCCTCGGTCTCATCGAGGCTGCGCGTGCTCATGATGATAGGCGACACCAGGTTGGGATCGTCCAGCTCCTTGTAGCTGATGTCGTCCCGCTTGAGGCCGTGCACGCTGCTCGGGACGATCGAAATACCCTCCCCCGCCGCCACCAGCCCCAATGCGATCTGCAGTTCGCGCGCCTCATGGATGCGCCCCGGCTGCAGGGCGCGGTCATGGAATGCCGCCAGCACCTGGTCGGCATAGCTGGGACGGGGCGCCTTGGGAAAGATGATCAGGGTCTCGCCCAGCAGGTCGTGCAGCGAGAGTACCGGCCTGACCAGCGAGAGCGGATGCCCGACCGGCAGCGCCACGATCATGCGCTCCTCGCGCAGCACAACCCGGCGCACATTCGGGTCCTCGTGCCGTATGCGGCCAAACCCCACGTCGATGGTGCCCTGCTTGAGCGCCGCGATCTGGTCCATGGTGGTCATCTCATGCAGGCTGAGTTCAATCTCCGGGTGCTCAGTCCTGAAGCGCCGGATGATCTTGGGCAGCATGCCGTACAGCGTCGAGCCGACAAAGCCGACCGACATCTTCCGCTCGATCTGCCCCACCCGCCGGGTCATCGACTCCAGTTCCGCGGCCTGCGCCAGCAACTGCAGGGCATGCGCGTAGAAAAAGCGCCCGGCCTCGGTCAGCCTGAGCGGCCGCGCGTTGCGCTCGAACAGTTGCACCCCCAACCCCTCTTCCAGCTGCTGGATCTGCCGGCTCAGCGGCGGCTGCGCGATATGCAGCCGCTCGGCAGCGCGAGTGAAGTTGAGTTCCTCCGCGACGGCGACAAAGTAACGTAAGTGACGCAAGTCCAAAGCCATACCTTTTAAGTATTCAGCCAATACTAAAACAGTGTTGGACCACCAAATTCAGCGCTCCTATTCTTCGCACCAGGCCGTGACAATGATTTTTTATACCTTTTTGGCATTTTAGTTCGAATCACGCCGCCATGCCGGAAGCCAATGCAAGGCCACATGAATGGCGCCTTGCAAGACGGGCCCCACCCAGAAAACCAGAGACAAGGAGCAGACAAATGACTCACCCGGAAATCGAAGCGCTGGTGAAAGCGTTCATCGTCGACACCGCCAAGGGCAATGTCGACGCCCGCGTGCAAAGCGTGGTGGCCCGCCTGACCGCCGACCTGTTCAAGGCCATCGAGGACCTTGACCTGAGCGCCAGCGAAGTCTGGAAGGGCATCGAATATTTCGCCGAAGCCGGCCCGGAGCTTGGCCTGCTGGCCGCCGGCCTTGGCCTGGAGCGTTTCCTGGACATCCGCGCCGACGAAGCCGAGGCGAAGGCCGGCCTGAGCGGCGGCACACCGCGCACCATCGAGGGTCCCCTGTACGTGGCGGGCGCACCGGCCAGCGAAGGCTTCGCCCGGCTGGACGACGGCAGCGAGGACGGCAAGGGCGAGGTCCTGTTCATGCAGGGCACGGTGCATGACGCCAACGGCAAGCCGCTGCCCGGCGCCTCGGTGGAGGTCTGGCATGCCAACCTGCTTGGCAATTACTCGTTCTTCGACAAGACCCAGTCGGACTTCAACCTGCGCCGCACCATCGTGACCGACGGCGAGGGCCGCTACCAGTTCCGCAGCAACGTGCCGATGGGCTACGGCTGCCCGCCGCAAGGCACCACCCAGCGGCTGCTGGACCTGCTGGGCCGTCACGGACGCCGGCCTGCCCACATCCACTTCTTTGTCTCGGCCCCCGGCCATCGCAAGCTGACCACCCAGATCAATATCGACGGCGACGAATACCTGTGGGACGACTTCGCCTTCGCCAGCCGCGAGGGGCTGGTGCCGGCCGTCAGGCATATCGACGCCCCGGAGGAACTTGCCAAACGCGGCCTGGGCAAGCCGTTTGCCTCCATCGATTTCGACTTCCGCCTGTACGGCGAATGCGCCGCGGCGCCGGCGCCGGAAGTGGAGCGCAAGCGCGCCGCCGCGTAAGCCCCCCCCAAGACAGGAAAGACGTAGCCGGCGCACCTGCCGGCCGCCGCAGCCACATCAGGGCCGCCCTGAGGACACCTCACGGCCCGGCGCATCCGCACGGATGCAGGAGACAACTCATGATCCCCATTTACCCGGACAACAGCCCGACCCTGAAGCGGCTGGACGACTACCTGGTGGAAAACCGCGAAACCGGCGACTACCGCCTGCATCGCAGCGCCTTTACCGATGAAGCGCTGTTCGAACTCGAGATGAAGCACATCTTCGAGGGCAACTGGATCTACCTGGCGCACGAAAGCCAGATCCCCAACAACAACGACTACTACACGACCTACATCGGCCGCCAGCCGGTCGTGATCGCGCGCAACCGCCAGGGCGAACTCAACGCGCTGATCAACGCCTGCACCCATCGCGGCGCCATGCTGTGCCGCCACAAGCGCGGCAACAAGGCGACCTACACCTGCCCCTTCCACGGCTGGACCTTCAACAACAGCGGCAAGCTGCTCAAGGTCAAGGATCCGGAGGGCGCCGGCTACCCCGACTGCTTCAACAAGGAAGCCTCGCACGACCTGAAAAAGGTGGCCCGCTTTGAAAACTACCGTGGTTTCCTGTTCGGCAGCCTGAACCCGGATGTGGCGCCGCTCAAGGATTTCCTGGGCGAAGCCGCCAAGATCATCGACATGATCGTGGACCAGTCCGCCGACGGGCTSGAAGTGCTGCGCGGCGCCTCCACCTATACCTTCGAAGGCAACTGGAAGCTGCAGACCGAGAACGGCGCCGACGGCTACCACGTCTCCGCGGTGCACTGGAACTACGCCGCCACCACCAACCACCGCAAGCAGGAGAACGCCCGCGAGGACAAGATCCGCGCGATGGACGCAGGCAACTGGGGCCGGCAAGGCGGCGGCTTCTACGCCTTCGATCACGGCCATATGCTGCTGTGGTCGCGCTGGGCCAATCCCGAAGACCGGCCGAATTTCAGCCGGCGCGAGGAATTCGCCGAGCGCTGCGGCGCCGAGACGGCGGACTGGATGATCCAGAACTCGCGCAACCTGTGCCTGTACCCCAACGTCTACCTGATGGACCAGTTCGGCTCGCAGATCCGCGTGCTGCGTCCGCTTTCCGTCAACAAGACCGAAGTCACCATCTACTGCATCGCGCCCAAGGGCGAGGCCGACGAGGCGCGCGCGCGCCGCATCCGCCAGTACGAGGATTTCTTCAACGTCAGCGGCATGGCCACGCCCGACGACCTGGAAGAATTCCGCGCCTGCCAGCAAGGCTATGCCGGCAGCGCGCTGGAATGGAACGACATGTGCCGCGGCGCCACGCACTGGGTGGAAGGCGCCGATGAGGCCGCGCAGAAGATTGGCCTCAAGCCGTTGATGAGCGGCGTCAAGACCGAGGACGAAGGCCTGTACACGGTGCAGCACCGCTACTGGCTGGACGTCATGAAGAAGGCCACCGGGGCCGAAGCAAGCAAAAGCGGCAATGCCGGCAACGCAGGGAGCGAAGCATGACCACGACCGCCACGATCAGCCTCGCGGATATCCAGGCCTTCCTCTATCGGGAAAGCCGCTTGCTGGACGACGAACAATGGGATGAATGGCTGGCCTGCTATCACCCGGATGCTGCGTTCTGGATGCCATCCTGGGACGACGACGACACGCTGGTGACCGACCCCCAGCGCGAGATCTCGCTGATCTACTATCCGAACCGCCAGGGCCTGGAAGACCGCGTGTTCCGCATCAAGACCGAGCGCTCCAGCGCCACCATGCCGGACACGCGCACTAGCCACAACCTCAGCAACGTCGAGCTGGAGCGCCAGGAAGGCAGCGTCTGCACGGTGCGTTTCAACTGGCACACGCTGAGCCACCGCTACAAGACCAACTACAGCTACTTCGGCATGTCGCGCTACGTCATCGACTTTGCCGGCGAGCGGCCGCAGATCCTGGACAAGTACGTCGTGCTGAAAAACGACTACATCAACCAGGTCATCGACATCTATCACATCTGAGCGGACGCGCCGGAGGAATCACGCCATGGAATACAACATCGCTTTGCAGTTCGAAGACGGCGTCACCCGCTTCATCACCTGCGCCGCCAATGAAACCCTGTCCGACGCCGCCTACCGCCAGCAGATCAATATCCCGCTGGACTGTCGCGACGGCGCCTGCGGCACCTGCCGCGGCTTGTGCGAATCCGGCGAGTACGACCTGCCGGAGTCGAGCTATATCGAAGACGCGCTGACGCCCGAAGAAGCGGCCAAGGGCTACGTGCTGGCGTGCCAGACGCGCCCGCGCTCGGATTGCGTGATCAAGGTGCCGGCATCGTCGGCCGCCTGCAAGACGGGCGTAACCAGCTACCAGGGCAAGCTGGCGGCAGTGGACAAGTTGTCCGATTCCACCATCGGGTTCTCGATCGACCTCGGCGAGACCGCCGTGCCGGCCTTCCTGGCAGGGCAGTATGTGAACGTGGAAATCCCGGGCACCGGCCTGACCCGTTCGTACTCGTTCAGCTCCGCCCCCGGCGCCAGGCACGCTTCATTCGTGGTGCGCAACGTGCCCAACGGCCGCATGAGCGAGTTCCTGAGCAAGCAGGCGCAGCCCGGCCAGCCCATTTCCTTCGCCGGCCCCTATGGCAGCTTCTACCTGCGCGAAGTGACCCGCCCTGTGCTGTTCCTGGCAGGCGGCACCGGCATCGCGCCCTTCCTGTCCATGCTGGACGTGCTGGCCGAGAACGGCAGCCCGCATCCGGTCCGCCTGGTGTACGGCGTGACGCATGAGATCGACCTCGTGGCGCTGGAACAACTCGACGACGCAAAGCGCAGGCTCCCCGGCTTCGAGTACCGCACCTGCGTGCTCGACCCGGTCAGCAGCGATACCCGCCAGGGCTATGTGACGCAGCACGTGGAGCCGGACTGGCTCAACGGCGGGCGTGTCGACATCTATCTGTGCGGCCCGGTCGCCATGGTGGACGCGGTGCGCGGCTGGCTGCAGAACGGCGGCGTGACGCCGGCCAGCTTCCACTACGAGAAATTCTCGGCCAGCAACGCTGCCTGACCCACCTTCTCACGGAATACAAAATACGGATCACGGATACGCCATGAACACAAACGCGCGCTTCAGCGGAAAAACCGCCATCGTCACCGGTGCGGCACAAGGGATCGGACGCGGCGTGGCGCTCGCCGCGGCGGCCGAGGGCGGCAGCCTGGTACTGGTCGACCGCTCGCCACTGGTGCATGAGGTCGCCGCGGAAATCGCCGCGAATGGCGGCCGGGCGCTGGCGGTGGAGGCCGACCTGGAAACCTACGCCGGCGCCTGCCAGATGGCCAGCGCCGCGCTGCAGGCCTACGGCCGCATCGATATCCTCGTCAACAACGTGGGCGGCACCATCTGGGCCAGGCCCTTCCAGGAATATGAGGAAGGGCAGATCGAAGCCGAGATCCGCCGCTCGCTGTTCCCCACCCTTTGGTGCTGCCGCGCCGTGCTGCCCGCCATGATCGGGCGCCGGCAGGGGACGATCGTCAATATCTCGTCCATCGCCACGCGCAGCATCCACCGCGTGCCTTATGCGGCCGCGAAGGGGGGCGTCAACTCCCTGACCGCCAGCCTGGCCTTCGAGCATGCGCAGGACGGCATCCGCGTCAACGCGGTCGCCACCGGCGGCACCGAGGCGCCGCCGCGCAAAGTGCCGCGCAACACGGCGGAGCAGACCCCGCAGGAAGCCATCTGGTATCAGGGGATCGTTGACCAGACCATCGGCTCCAGCCTGATGCGCCGCTACGGCACCATCGACGAACAAGTACGCGCCATCCTGTTCCTTGCGTCCGACGAGGCCTCCTACATCACGGGCACGGTCCTGCCGGTAGGCGGCGGCGACCTGGGCTGAACGCGGCCAATATTGCACAGGAAACGGGCCCGGCACGGCGGATCGGCTACCGCCTGTGTCAGCATCCGCTGACACAGGCCAGCCCGCCACGGACACGGTTGTTGCCCTCCGTCGGACATCGTTTTCAGTCTTGGCCGATTTCGCCGCCAGGGCGCAAGAACCATACTGCAGGTATGAAAAACGTACCGGCCAGCCCCGGCCAAAAGGTCGCAGGTGGGTCGCAAGAACCGAAGGAGTGTGAAATGCAATCGGCCGCCACGTCGCTACGCGCCTTGGTCCACAAGTGGCTGGGGTCCACGGGCGACGCCATGATCACCCGCGTGCACCCGCCCGGCATATCGGGCGGGTGTGTGCGCGCGCAAGTCAACCGCCCCGCCGGCTCGCTCGCCATCTTCTTCTTCCGGCACCGGGACGGCGGCTGGTGCGTATTCCCGCCAGCCTGCCGAGGCTCCTGAGCGCCCCTCAGTCACACACACCGCTGCGGATCGGGGCGCCATGGGCTGCCCCGGCACGGTCAGCCACCCGCTGCGGCCGCTCAGCGCCGCAGCCGGCGCCCTGATTGCCATCGCGGCCGAGGAAATCCACCGGGCGCCTGGTCCCACCGATACCTGGCCACAGGAAAATCCCTTTCCAATCAATAGCCTGGCAGCATCCCCCACCCCGACGCACGGCGGAGCGGGCGGCGGATGACCGGCCGCGCCGGCTCGCCCAAGCGGCGGCGAACCGGCCGCCCGACCCCGGCGCCACCCGCTGTCCGGCCCCCAGTACGGGTTTTCCTTGAACATCCCGCTCAAGTTCCGTGTCCGCCATTCGTTAACCCCTGTAAGACCATCCGCATCGCTCGGATGACAAGACCTGCTCGGCTCAAAGGGCCAAGCTGAGCGGGTTTCACCCTTTTTTTCGGCCCTTTGCTTGCCCCTGATTCCCTCAAGAATGGCAGGGCATTCCGATACAGGCATCTCATGGCGAATACGCTCACTTCTTCCCAGGCTGACGGCAACACGAGCAAGCGCGGGCGACTGCTGCTGCTTCTCGGCGTCGTGCTCGTCGCTGCGCTGGGTGCCGGGGGCTTTTTTCTGGGCAACATCCTGAGCAACCGCCAACCGGCCGTGCCCGCCGCACCGGTTGTACCGCCGCCAATTTTTGTGCCGTTGGAAGCATTTACCGTCAATCTGAAGAGCGATGACGGCGACCGCTTCCTGCATACCGGTTTGTCGCTCAAGGTGGCGGACGCGCAGAACCAGGCGCGCATCACCGAATACCTGCCGGAAGTCCGCAGCCGCATCTTGCTGCTGCTGTCGGCCAAGCAGCCGCCAGACCTGGCGACGGTGGAAGGCAAGCGCAAGCTGGCCCAGGAAATCCAGAATGCCATCAGCCAGCCGTTCGCGCCCAACCTGCCCAAACAGCAGATCCTGGACGTCCTATTCACTTCCTTCGTGGTGCAGTAAGCGCTTTGCCCTGCCCCACCAGCAAATCCGATATGAATCCGTCCTTGTCCGCCTTGCACGTTTCACAGCGTGCGCGCCAACGCCAGCGCGCGGGCTCATAGGCAATCCGGGCAAATGGTCGCTTTCATTCATCACGGCACTCACGGGGCAGGACACTAGATGGCCTACGACAAGTTCCTCTCGCAGGACGAGGTAGACGAATTACTGAAAGGCGTGTCGGGCGAGACCGACACGCCCGAGGTCGCCGCGCCGGTCTCCGAGGATGGCGTGCGCCCGTACAACCTGGCCACGCAAGAACGTATCGTGCGCGGCCGGCTGCACACGCTCGAGATCATCAACGAGCGCTTTGCCCGCCAGCTTCGCACCCAGCTGTTCAACTTCATCCGCCGCGGCGCCGACATCTCCGTAGGCTCGATCCGCATCGAGAAGTACGGCGACTTTGTGCGCAACCTGCCGGTACCGACGAACCTGAACCTGGTGCACATGAAGCCGTTCCGCGGCACGTCGCTGTTCGTGTTCGACCCCAACCTGGTGTTCCTGGTGGTCGACAACCTGTTCGGCGGCGACGGGCGCTTCCACACCCGCGTGGAAGGGCGCGACTTTACCCAGACCGAGCAGCGCATCATCCGGCGCCTGCTGGACCTGGCGCTCTCCAGCTATGGCAGCGCCTGGCAGGCGGTGCACCCGATCGAGCTGGAATACATCCGCTCGGAAATGCACACCAAGTTTGCCAACATCGCCATGCTCAGCGAGGTGGTGGTAACAACGGCCTTCCATATCGAACTCGGCGCCGTCGGCGGCCAGCTTCACGTCTGCTTCCCGTACTCGATGATCGAGYCGGTGCGCGACCTGCTGATGAACCCGCTGCAGGACGAGGTCGAAGTCGACAAGCGCTGGATCTCTCAGCTGTCGCAGCAGATCCGCGCGGCCGAGGTAGACCTGGTAGCCGAATTTGCCCACGTGGAAAGCACCGTAGCCGATGTGCTGGCGCTGCGCGTCGGCGATGTACTCCCCATCGAGTTGCCCGAGCAGATCTTCGGCAAGGTCGATGGCGTGCCCGTGATGCAGGCTGGCTTTGGCACCATGAACGGCCAGTATGCGTTGCGGGTAGAACGGATGATCAATCACCAAGAAATCGATTCCAACAAGGAAACCGACCATGACTGACGGCAAAGAGGACAWCCCGGYCGAYCCGATGGACGACTGGGCCAGYGCCCTGGCGGAGCAGACCAGCGCCGAGGATCTCGCCGCTGCCGCCGCGCCTGCCCAGGCCGTCGCCACGCCAGCCACAGCAACGCCGGCCGCCTCCAAGGTCTTCCAGCCGCTGGAGAAGGACACGCCCAGCGCCTTCCACAACGATATCGAGATGATTCTCGATATCCCGGTCCAGCTCACGGTAGAGCTCGGTCGCACCAAGGTGCCGATCAAGACCCTGCTGCAGCTGGCCCAGGGCTCGGTGGTGGAACTCGACGGCCTGGCCGGCGAGCCGATGGACGTGCTGGTCAACGGCTACCTGATCGCCCAGGGCGAAGTGGTGGTGGTGAACGACAAGTTCGGCATCCGCCTGACAGACATCATCACGCCGTCCGAACGCATCCGGAAGCTCAACCGATGAACGCCAGCCCGCGCCGGACCGCCACCGCCGCGCTAGCCGCCGGCGTGGCCCTGGCGCATGCCGCGCCCGCGGCCGCGCAGGCCAGCGCGGTTGCCGCCAGCCCTGCCGGTACCGGCACGGTCGGCAGCGGCGTCGGCGCCGGCAGCCATGTCGGCGTTGGCGCCGCGTCGGGACTGGCGCAGGCCGGCCTCGGCCTGTTCGCCGTCATCGCGCTGATCCTGCTGCTGGCCTGGCTGGCGCGCCGCGCTGGCCTGGTGCGCCATGGCCAGGGCGGCCAGATGAAAGTGATAGGCAGCACCATGCTCGGGGCGCGCCAGCGCCTGGTCATGGTGGAAGTCGGCGACACCTGCCTGGTGCTGGGTGTCAGCGCCGGCGAGATTCGCACGCTCCACACTTTGCCCGCGCAAGCCGCGCACAAGCCGGACCAGAATCCCGGCGGCGCGGCAAGCCAGGTTCCGGCCGGCAGCTTTGGACAAAAGCTGCTGCGCGCCATGCAAGACAACCTGAAGTCATGAATTTCCTGCCTGACGCCCCCCGGCGCTCCCTGCAACACCACCTCCAGTCCTTCCGCGAATACCTCAGCCAGCCCGCCCGGCTTGCGCTCGCGGCCCTGCTGGCCTGCGCGTGCCTCGCGCTGGTGCTGTTGCCGGCCATGGCGCATGCGCAAGCGCTGCCGGGGCTGACCAGCAAGGCGGGTCCGGGCGGCAGCCAGACCTGGTCGCTGTCGGTGCAGACGCTGGTACTGCTGACCTCGCTGTCCTTCCTGCCGGCGGCCATGCTGATGATGACGGGCTTCACGCGCATCATCATCGTGCTGGGGCTGCTGCGCAATGCGCTGGGCACGGCCAGCTCGCCGCCCAACCAGGTGCTGGTGGGACTGTCGCTGTTCCTGACCTTCTTCGTCATGTCGCCGGTGTTCGACCGCATCTACACCGACGCCTACAAGCCGCTGTCCGAAAACAAGCTCAGCCTGGAAGACGCCGCCGCCAAGGCCGCCGCGCCGCTCAAGGCGTTCATGCTCAAGCAGACCCGCGAGAAGGACCTGGCGCTGTTCGCCCAGATGGCCAAGGCGCCCGAGATGCAAGGCCCGGAAGACGTGCAGATGCGTATCCTGGTGCCCGCCTTTGTCACCAGCGAACTCAAGACCGCGTTCCAGATCGGCTTTACYGTSTTTATCCCSTTYCTGATYATCGACCTKGTSGTCGCCAGCGTGCTGATGGCGMTGGGSATGATGATGGTGCCGCCSGCSACCATCGCGCTGCCMTTYAAGCTGATGCTGTTCGTGCTGGTRGACGGSTGGCAACTGCTGCTTGGCTCGCTGGCGCAGAGCTTCCTGAACTGATCACGGGGCGCCTGCCCCACCCTAGGCCTATTCGCCATGACTCCGGAAACCGTAATGACCATCGCCACCCAGGCGATGAAGATGACCCTGATGCTGTCGGCGCCGCTGCTGCTGGTGGCGCTCGTGGCCGGCCTGGTGGTGAGCCTGTTCCAGGCCGCCACGCAGATCAATGAAATGACGCTGTCCTTTATCCCGAAGCTGCTGGCGCTGTTCGCCACCATGGTGCTGGCCGGCCCGTGGATGATCAACACCTTCGTCGACTACATGCGCGAAGTGTTCCAGGGCATTCCCGCCCTGGTGCACTAAGCCCGGCGCCGCGACTGACCGCGCTTTAGCCAGGCCCGCCGCCGTGCTCTCCGTCACCTCCGCCCAGCTCTACGCCTGGATCGCCGCCTTCCTCTGGCCCATGTTCCGGATGCTGGCGCTGATCGGCACCGCGCCGCTGTTCGGGGAATCGACCATCCCGAGGCGGGCCAAGGTCGCGCTGGCGGCGCTGATGGCGGTGATCATCTCGCCCACCATCGACAAGCTGCCGCTGGTGCCGGTGTACTCGCTCGAGGGCCTGCTGATCATTCTCAACGAGGTCGGCATCGGGCTGGCGGTGGGATTCAGCATGCGGCTGGTGTTCGCCGCCGTGCAGTTCGCCGGCGAAACCATCGGCCTGCAGATGGGCCTGTCGTTCGCCTCCTTCTACGACCGCTCCTCCGGCGGCCAGACCATGGTGCTGTCGCGCTTTCTCAACGTGGTGGCCATGCTGATGTTCCTGGCGATGGACGGCCACCTGATGCTGCTGGCCACCGTCGCCGACAGCTTCGCCGCGCTGCCGATCGCCGCCCAGCCGCTCACCGGCGCGGGCTGGGCCGCGGTGGCGGGCGCCGGCGCCACGGTGTTCTCGTCCGGGCTGCTGCTGGCGCTGCCGCTGATCGCCGCGCTGCTCACCCTCAATCTCGCCATGGGCATCCTGAACCGCGCCTCGCCGCAACTGTCGATCTTCGCGGTCGGGTTCCCGGTCACGCTGGGCGGCGGCATCTTGATGATGATGCTGATCATGCCGCAGATAAGCACCTACATGGGGCGGCTGATCGAGGGCGGATTGAGTACGGTGGGGATGGTGCTGGGGCAGTTTGGACGCTGAGGGCCGGGGCCTCAGGACACCACCACGCGCGTACACCCGGCCAGGGTTTCAAACCCGATCTCCACCGGCAGGAACTTGCCAATCACTTCTGCATTGCTGCGCAGGTGATCGGTTACTTCGTCCACCGTAAAGCTCCCGCCACCCGCCAGCGCCATCGGCAACAGCAGTTGATCGGCCAGGTGCGGGCCCACCGCGCCCTTGCCGGCCAGGTAGGCGCGTGCCTGGCGGCAGGCGGCGCCCGCCACGCTCTCCGCCGTACGGCCCTTTTTGCCGGACTCGCAGAACACCTCGGTAACGTGCTGGTGCGGCAGCGTCAGCAGCACCGCATTGCCCGGCCCTTCCTCGTGCCGCAGGCCGCCCACGTGCAACTGGCTCGCCTCCCATCCCATCAACTCGCCCACCAGGTCAAGCTCGCGCCGCGCCACGTGAAGCGGCACGCCGGCGATCAGCGCACGCGCGTCGGCCACGCCGGGCGTGCCGCGCTCTTCCAGCGCAAGCGCGCACCATGCCGCGCCGGAGCATCCGCTCACTGTCAGTTGGCCCCCGCCCGCGGGATAAAAGCCGTGGCGGCGCAGCGTCAGGTCAGCCGCCGCGCCCATGCGCGCCATCAGCGGCAGCCACGCATCGCGCAGGAAGGTCGCCGAGGGTGCCATGGGGTTGTGGGTGCCGCCCGACAGGGTCAGGGTGAAGCTCTCATCGCCGGGCGCGCTCCACAGCGCGGGCAGCAGCGTCTGCAGCACCAGCGTGCAACTGCCGGCGGAGCCGATGGCGAAGTCGTAGTTGCCGGCGCGCACCGGCCCCGGCGCGAAAGTCAGCGCGGTCGAGCCGATCGCCGCGCCTTCGGTGCGCGCACCGCTGATCGCCTGCGCCGCGACCACGGCGGTCAGGTGCTGGCGCATCAGCCCCGGCTTGCTGCGCCGGGCGCGCACATTGGCGATATGCACCGGCGTGCCGGTCACCATGGCCAGCGACAGCGCGGTGCGCAGGATCTGCCCGCCGCCCTCGCCGTAGGAGCCGTCGATTTCCATCATTGCGTTTACTCGTCTGTTCTTGTTGTTATGCCGGCGCGGCCGGGGACGTTTCCCGTCCCGGTCCGCGCCGGTGGCTTCGGCATCGCTCAGCCCTTCACGCACACCACCTGCTTGAGCGTGTGGACGATTTCGACCAGATCTGACTGCGCCGCCATCACGGCGTCGATATCCTTGTACGCCATCGGGATCTCGTCGATCACCTCGGCGTCCTTGCGGCACTCCACGCCTTCCGTGGCGCGCCGCTGGTCGTCCACCGTAAAGTGGCGCTTGGCTTCGGTCCGGCTCATGGTGCGGCCCGCGCCGTGGCTGCAGGAGCAGAACGACTCTTCATTGCCCTTGCCGCGCACGATGTAGGAGCGCGCGCCCATCGAGCCCGGGATGATGCCGAGTTCGCCGGCCTTGGCGCTCACCGCGCCCTTGCGTGTCACCAGCACGTCTTCGCCGAAGTGGCGCTCCTTCTGCACGTAGTTGTGGTGACAGTTCACTGCTTCCATCTCCGCCGCGAAGGGCTTGCCGATCACGGCGCGGGCGGCGTCCAGCACATTGGCCATCATCAGTTCGCGGTTGCGCCGCGCATACTGCTGCGCCCACTCCACCGCGAACACGTAGTCCTCATAGTGCTGGCTACCTTCCACCAGATAGGCCAGGTCGCGGTCCGGCAGGTTGATGAAGTGGCGGCGCATATCCGCCTGTGCCAGCTCGATGAAGGTATTGCCGATGGCATTACCCACCCCGCGCGACCCCGAGTGCAGCATGAACCAGACCGACTGGCTCTCGTCCAGGCAGACTTCGATAAAGTGGTTGCCGGTACCCAGCGTACCCAGGTGGTTGCGGTTGTTGGTGCGCGTCAGCTTGGGGTACTTCTGCGTGATCCGTTCGAAGCCGCCGGCCAGGGCGGCCCAGCTGGCATCCACCGTATCCGGTACTTCGCCCCAGGCGCCCTTGTCGCGTCCGCCGCGGTTGTTCGAGCGCCCGTGCGGCACGGCTTTCTCGATGGCGCTGCGCAGCGGGCCCAGGTTATCGGGCAGGTCGCCGGCGCACAGCGTGGTCTTGACCGCAATCATGCCGCAACCGATATCCACGCCCACCGCCGCCGGGATGATGGCGCCCTGCGTCGGGATCACCGAACCGATGGTCGAGCCCTTGCCCAGGTGCACGTCCGGCATCACGGCCAGGTGCTTGAAGATGAACGGCATCTGGGCGGTGTTGGCGAGTTGCGCGCGGGCGCCCTCGTCGACCGGCACGCCGTGGGTCCACATCTTGACCGGACGGCCCTTGCCGGTCCGGAATACGTCGTAATTCTCCTTGGAGGTCATCTCTGCTTCTCTCTTTGCCTTGCGGCGGGACTACGCTGGCAGTGGCCAGCAAGATACCAAAATAAGTGGGCGACTAGTGGTTGTGGAACCGGCGCTCTATCGTTGAGCTACGCTGCCCCGGCCAATCCGGTTTAGCGGCGGGACTCGCACCCGCAACCTCCTCATTACCAGTGATGTAGTTCCACAGGCATTCGCCCGTCAACCTGAAAGAATGCGGCTCCGCCACGACGAGGATCGGCCGGATTGACGCTGCCGTCCTGCGCAGCAGCCGGAATCGAACCGGCAATCACCAGATGTAATCCTGGCCAGCATTCGTGGCAAGTCCGCATACCGCAGGCGCCGCGCGGGGCGCTTGGGGTATGCAGGCTCGGGGGCGGCAACCGGCGACAAGGGTCAGGACAGACAAGCCTTGGATGTAGTCTGCCCGGCATTCGCCGGCCACCGCCGAACTTCACAACCTCACAATTTCACAAGCTTTCGACTTCACAGGTTGAGCGCCGAGATCTCGCCCACCCAGTGCCCGGCATGCAACTGCCCGGCGGCGAAGGCGGCAACGATCGGGCGGCCACGCTGGCCCTGGAACAGATTGGTATTTGCCATTCGCATTCTCCCTGGAGACTAGTGTGTTGCCGGTGCGGGCGGTGGCGTCTTGCGCCTGGTTTGGCTGCCGTTGGCTTTCGGCCCGCACCGTATTCGATGGTCTCTATTCAGCAATCGGTGTGCCAGGGCACGGCCGGCTTGGGCACAAAGCCGGCAAGCCATTGATATAAATAGATTTTTCTTCGACAGATGGAAAATGAATGCCGGATTTTGGCTTGTTGAAGTGCCTCTATTTATATATATTTATCTAGCTATATATAAATTAAGAGAACATGAAAAAAGTCGTCATCGGCTTCATTGGCACGCAACTCGACCGCGGCAAGGGCTCCGCGCGCTGGGAGAAATGGCGGCCCACGGTCGCACTGTGCCAGCACGAAGACCTGCTGGTAGACCGCTTCGAGCTTCTCCATACGGCCCGCCACCGGACGCTGGCCGAACAGGTCGCGGCCGATATCGCCAAGGTTTCGCCGGAGACCGAGGTCAGGCTGAACCTGCTGGCGCTGGAGGATCCCTGGGATTTCAGCGAGGTCTATGCCTCGCTGCATGAGTTCGCGCGCGGCTACCGCTTCGATACGGAGCGCGAGGATTACTGGGTGCATATCACCACCGGCACGCACGTGGCGCAGATCTGCCTGTTCCTGCTGACCGAGGCGCGCTACCTGCCGGCCTGCCTGCTGCAAACCTCGCCACCCTTGCGGCAGGCCAGTGGCCAGCCGGGCAGCTATGCCGCCATCGACCTCGACCTGTCCCGCTACGACCAGCTCGCCGCGCGCTTCTCGCGCGAGCAGCAGGACGCGGTATCGCTGCTCAAGTCCGGCATCGCCACCCGTAATCCCGCCTTCAACCGCATGATCGACGAGATCGAGCGCGTGGTGCTGCGCTCGCGCGCGCCGGTGCTGCTGACCGGCCCCACCGGCGCCGGCAAGTCCTTCCTGGCGCGGCGGGTGTTTGAACTGAAGAAGGGCCGGCATCAACTGAGCGGCGGCTTCGTGGAGGTGAACTGCGCCACCATCCGCGGCGACGGCGCCATGTCCGCCTTGTTCGGCCACGTCAAGGGCGCCTTTACCGGCGCGCAGGGCGAGCGCACGGGCTGGCTGCGATCGGCCCACCAGGGCCTGCTTTTCCTGGACGAGATCGGCGAGCTGGGGCTGGATGAGCAGGCCATGCTGCTCAAGGCAATCGAGGAGAAACGGTTCTTTCCCGTGGGCGGCGACAAGGAGGTGCAGAGCGATTTCCAGCTGATCGCCGGCACCAACCGGGACTTGCGCGTGGAAGTGCGCGCGGGGCGTTTCCGCGAGGACTTGTTCGCCCGCATCAACTTGTGGACTTATCGCTTGCCGGGGCTGGCCGAGCGCCCCGAAGACGTGGAGCCCAACCTGGATTACGAGCTCGCGCGCCAGGCACGCGAGCTCGGCAGCCAGGTGCGCTTCAACAAGGAGGCGCGCCTGGCGTGGCTGGATTTCGCGGTGTCCCCGCAGGCCTGCTGGCGCGGCAACTTCCGCGACCTCGCGGCTTCAGTGACGCGCATGATGACGCTGGCCGACAGCGGCCGCATCAATGCGGCCGCCGTGGACGCGGAGATAACGCGCCTGAGCGAATCCTGGCAGGACGGCGGCGACGAACAAGAGAACGGCAAGGTGCCCGGCCAGCCCCTGGCACAAGCGCTGCTGGACCCCGCCGTGCTGGCCGCCACGGACCCTTTCGACCTGGTCCAGCTCGACTACGTGCTGGGTGTGTGCCAGCGCAGCCGTAGCCAGGCCGAGGCCGGGCGCCAACTGTTCGCGGTTTCGCGGCTGGGCAAGAGCAGCAGCAACGACAGCGACCGGCTGGCCAAGTACCTCGGCAAGTTCGGCCTGACGTTCGCCGCCGCCAGCCGGGCCTGAGGGGCGGCCCCCGTCCTCTGCGTGAGGAAACGAAGCACGAAGCCCGCTCAGGCCATGCCGGCCTGGCCAATCGCATCGGCCACGATCCGCGCGGCCGTTGCCAGCACGTCGTTCCGATATGCCGCGTCCTTGTCGCCTTGCGTGAAATAGATCGCCATCACGACAGGCGGCTTTCCGGGGGGCCACGCCACGGCAATATCATTGGCCGCGCCGTAGTCGCCGGAACCGGTCTTGTCCGCCACCTGCCAATCCGCCGGCACGCCGGCGCGGATGCGCGTCGCGCCGGTCGTGTTGCCGCGCATCCATGCCACCAGCCTGCCGCGTTCCGCCGCGCCCAGCGCATCGCCCAGCGCGAGCCGTTGCAGGCTCCGCGACATCGCCGCGGGTGTCGACGTGTCGCGCGGATCGCCCGGTATCGCCGTGTTGAGTTCGGTCTCCCAGCGGTCGAGCCGGAACGCGTCGTCGCCGATCGAGCGGGCAAACGCCGTCACGGCGGCGGGACCGCCAAGTATCTTCATCAGCAGGTTGGCAGCCGTGTTGTCGCTGTACTGGAGAGCGGCCGCGCAGAGCTCCGAAACCGTCATGCCTTCGCCTGCGTGCTTTCCGGTGACCGGTGAATACGCAACGAGTTCGTCTTTCGTGTAGGCGATGCGTCGTTGCAGCAGTCCGCTTTCCGCCGCGCTGCGCTGCAGGATGGCGGATGCCGCGAGCACCTTGAATGTGCTGCAGAGCGGAAAGCGTTCGCTGGCGCGGTGGCTGATCCGCGCGCCGTTGGCCGTATTCAGCGCCGCGACCCCAAGCCGCCCGCCCGCTGCGGACTCGAGAGCGGCAAGGCGGTCTTGCGCCGCGGCGCTCCCCCCGGCTCTGCCTGCCAACGAGGTACAGGCGCTGGTAAAAGGAACCGAAGCAGCGGCAAGCAGCAGCGTGCGGCGAACGGGTGAGTGTCTCATCTGTCTTTTCCTGTGATGTTGGAACGGATGCCATTTGCCATTCCGGCTGACATGGCATCCGTCGGATGCGGCGGCCTTAGCGGGAGGCCAATAGTCCCGGCAGCTCCTGCATGAACGCTTCCCGCGTGCGCAAGCCGGCGCCGACCGACTCCTTCTTTTCATCCTGGGTCAGGCGGGCAAACACCACGCTGCGGCCCGCCTTCGTCGCCCAGCCGACAAACCATCCATAGCCGTGGTTCCAGTCCTCGGACCCATTGGCCAGGATCGGAGCGCCGGTGCCCGTCTTGCCGTGCACGGCCCATCCGTCCGGCAGCACGCCGATCGCCATGATCCGGCTCGTCATGTCGTAAGCATGCGCGGAGACGGGCAATTTGCGATTGACCACCTTCGCCAGGAAGGCGACCTGCTCCAGCGGCGAGATCCTCAGCGACGAGCTGAGCCATGAGTGCGTCAGCCCATTGTGCTTCCCGGGGTCCCCCGACACATCGCCGTTTCCATATTGAAACTCGCCCACATAGCGCCGGAAGCGCGCTTCGCCAAGCTGTTGCGTCAACTGCTGCGAGTACCACACGACCGAAGTCTTCATCCAGCGTTCGGGATCCGTTGTGACGCGCTTGGCGGGATTGCTCTCGCGATACTCCGCACGAAACGGCATGGCCGGCGCATGCTCGTCCACCAGCAGCCCCGAGTCGAAGCCCATCAGGCTCAGGGGCACCTTGAACGTCGATGCGGCGGTCACGCGCTGGCCGCAGGTGCCCTCCTGTTTCAGGATCTTGCCGCTGGCGGCGTCCGCCATTACCGTGCAGAGCACTTCCGCACGGGCCGTTGAGACCGAGAGCGCCGCGCATAGCGCGGCCAGGATTGCGGTTTGCTTCAAGATTCTCTCCATTGTTCTTAGTAGTGATCGGAGCCACCCCGCGCCGCCGTCGCTGCGAAGAAGTGGCGGTCCCTGCAGCCGTGCCGGTGACGTGCCGGGGTACGAACATCGGCAAGGGAGCACGGGATTGCTGGCCAGGCCTGGCGAACGAAGCGGAGCATAGGAGTCCGGCGGCACGCCGCCAAGAGCATTTGCTGTAACCTGTGTAACCTGCGCGTTCCGGCGGTGCTCGCCGAAGGCGCCCACGGCCCTCCAATCGATCCGCGAACGCATGCCCCAGCCCTCCCTCACCATCGAGTTGTCCGCGCCCTTTCGCGTCAATGGCGAGCCCGCGCGCTACCAGAGCCTGTGGCTGCTCGCCGCGGTCTGCCTGGCCGCGCGCAAGGGCGCCACCGGCGTGCCAGCGGTTCTGTTGCGAACGCGCTTTCCCGACGCCGCCAATATCCGCATGCTGGTCTCCCGCGCCTTTGCCGATTTCGCGCGCTGGGACATCCCGGTGGGCTGGGGGCCGGATCGCAGCCAGTGCGCCGCCGGGCTCAACCCGGCGCACCGCAGCCGCGGGCCGTTCTGGATCACGCCGGCGGCCTGCAAGCGCCTGCGTTTCACCGTGGACGGCCGCCGGGCCGGCGATGCGGCGCTGGCGCGCTTCGTGGGACCGGCCACGGGCGCCGCGCAGCGCGCCGGCAAGGGGGGCGATGGAAATCCCGGCAGCCCCGGTAATCCTGCCGTCGACTACGTGATGCGCGACATCAGCTACTGGAGCCACCTCACGCAAGCCATGCGCGGCATGCAGGACGGCGTGGGCGTTGCGGGGGGTAGCGCCAGCAACGGCGTGGCCAACGCCCTGCGCGCGGCACAGCGCTGCGCCACCGACGATTTCCAGCACGCCTTCGCCCTGCTCAAGGAGAGCCYGGCGTGGCGGCGTGGCGACGACCTCGCGCGCAGCCGTGCGGCGCTGCAGCGCTTTGACCGCATCGTCGGCACCGGCACCGTGGATACCGCCCTGCCGACCTTCGCCGCCATGGCGCGCGTGGTGCGCGCCTGGGAGCGCTATGCCGGCAACCAGATGGAAGCGGCGCAGGCCGAGCTGGAGAGCCTTGCCGCCGACCCCGCGCTGCAGCCGGTGGTGCGCTACAACCCGCGCGTGCGCTTTGAAACCCTGAACCTGGGCGCGCTGATCCACAAGACCGTGGCGATCCGCGACATGGCCACGCAGCCGGAGGCAGCCCGGCAGGCCGCCGAAGCCGCCGTGGCAGGCTTCTCCGGCGCGCTGCAGGCCGCGTACGAAGCGGACTCGGTAGATGCCGCGCAGCACGTGGCCGCCAATCTCGGCCTGTGCCTGTGGCTGTTCTGGAACCATGCCCTGATCGACCCGGCGCGCCAGTGGCCCGCCGGCCAGGTGCAGCGCCAGTCGGTGCGCTGGCTGGGCTTGTCGGAGTGGATCTGCGACCGCTTCGGCGCAGGCGGCGGCTCGGCGTGGAACATCATCTTCCTGCTGCGTATCGCGCGCGGCAACTGCGCGCAGGACGGCGGCGGCACGCTCAAGGCGTTCCGCGCGCAGCGGCCGCTGCTGCTCGACGAAGCCGTGGACGCGCTGCGCCCCTTCCATGCGCCGTTTGCCCGCGCCAAGGGCTTTATCAGCTGGTCTTCGCTGGCCGGCTTCGCGCTGAACGAGCACGATGCCGGGCACGTGCATTACGGCGCCCTGCAACTCGCCAACCTGCTGCTTGAAGCCAGCTGGTTCCACACCTTCGAGCACGGCGACACCCCCGCCGCGTTTGCCACCGTGGAGCGCCTGGCCGGCCTGCTCGGCAAGCTGCGCCCGGCGGAGCGCCGCTTCTTCCATGCCGCCATCACCGCGCTGCCGCGCGAACTGCAGCTGGCCGCGGCTGAAGCCACGCGCGCCGCCCGCCGCGGGGGGCCAGGGCCGCGGCGCTGACACATAACGTTCATCGCGCCGAAACATCCCTTCCGTATATTTCCGCCTCGCTAACAAAGCGGACAGGGAGATATAACAATGGGCAACCCCAAAGCGAACCGGCGCGCCGGAGCCGCCACACGTGTCGGCATCGGCGCGATCCTGGCGGTGCTGGCCACGGCAGCGGTACTGCACGGCTGCGGCAGCGACAGCACCGACGCGGCAGCCGCGCCGGTGGCTCCGGCCGCCCCCGCCGCTCCCGCCGCGCCGGTCGTGCCGGCCGGCGATGCAGCCAGCACCAGCGCCAACATCCAGGCCGCGTGGGTAGAGATCGGCGACAGCAACCAGGCCATCGCCCGCGTCATCACCAGCTATGTCGCGCCGGCCGCCGCCGCGGGCAGCGCACTGCCGTCGAATGCGCTGTGCCCCTTGCTGACGGTAGATGGCGTGCAGCAGCGCATGGCGCTGCGCGTGGTCGCCGGCACCATGCCGCTGCGCACCACCGCCAGCGCCGCTGCCGACTCCAAGCCATCGGACTTCCCGGTCTCGGTGTGCGAAGCGACCCTGCCGGCCAATGCGGCCGCCGCCAGCGTGGCGGGCCAGACACTGCCGCTACCCAAGGCCCAGCCGCAGCGCGTGCTGGTGCTGGCCGACACCGGCTGCCGCCTGAAGAAGGCGGATAACGCCTACCAGCCTTGCAGCGACGGCACCGCGTGGCCGTTTGCCGCGCTCGCCGCCACCGCCGCCGGCATGAACCCCGACCTGGTCCTGCATATCGGCGACTACCACTATCGCGAAAACCTCTGCCCGCCCGATATCGCCGGCTGCCAGGGCACGCCGTGGGGCTATGGCTGGGATACCTGGCAGGCCGACCTCTTCAAGCCCGCCGCCGCGCTGATGGCCAAGGCACCGTGGGTGGTGGTGCGCGGCAACCATGAGGAATGCGCGCGCGCCGGCCAGGGCTGGTTCCGCTTCCTCGATCCACGCCCGTACTCGGACGCGCGCTCCTGCAACGACCCGGCCAACGACGGCAACGCCAACTACTCCGAGCCCTACGCCGTTGCGCTCGGCACCGGTTCGCAAGTCATCGTCTTTGACTCGGCCAAGGCCGGCAAGACCGCGCTGCCCACCAACGACCCGCAGTTCATCGCTTACCAGAAGCAGTTCCAGACGGTGGGCTGGCTCGCCGCCAGGCCGGGCATGAGCACCACCCTGTTCACCAACCACCATCCCATCCTGGCCTTTGCGCCGGTGGCGGGCAACAACCCCGCGCCGGGCAACCTGGCGCTGCAGTCGGTGATGAGCAACGCCAACGCCCAGGCTTATTACCCGGTCGGCGTGCACGTGGCGCTGCACGGCCACGTGCATGACTTCCAGGCCATCAATTTCGCCTCCGGCCACCCGGCCACCATCGTGTCCGGCAACGGCGGCGACAACCTGGACGTAGCGCTGCCCGATCCGCTGCCGCCCGGCACGATTCCCGCGCCCGGCACCGTCATCGACAAGATCACCCATCACAGCAGCTTCGGCTTCGTGATGATGGAGCGCAACGCATCGCCCGCCACCGGCTGGACCTTCAAGGCCTATAGCGTGGCCGGCAAGCTGATGGCTACCTGCGTGCAAACCTCCAATACGCTGGCTTGCGACAAGACCGGCTTCCTGGCGCCGTGAGCGCAGCCACGCGCGCCGCCATCGCCCTTCTGGCCTGCGTTGGCGGTGCCTGCCTGGCGGCGCCGCCGCCCGGCGTGGCGCTGACGCCGGGCGCCCCGCCCGCGGGCGTGGTGGCGACCATCGGCAACGGCACGCCAAAGGTCACCGCCAAGGTGGACCCCACCGCCGCCGTCTTCCGCCCCGATCCTGGCCTGGCCGCGCTGGGCAAGCGCATCTTCTTCGACGCCCGCCTGTCGGAGCCGCGCGGCACATCCTGCGCCGCCTGCCACGACCCGGCGCGCGCCTTCGCGCCAACACTGTCGCCCGCCGCTCTGGCCGGGCCGCACGTGCCCCAGGGCAGCCGGCCCGGCCGCTTCAGCCTGCGCAACGCGCCGTCGCTGCTTTACGTGCGCTACATTCCACGCCGGCACTTCTACCAGGACAACGACGCGCCCTACGCGTCGCCCTTCGGCGGCCTGTTCGCCGACGGCCGCGCCGACACACTCGCCGAGCAGGCGCGCGGCCCCTTGCTCGATCCCAACGAGATGAACAACGGCACCCCCGCCAGCCTGCTGCGCAAGGTCAAGGGGACCGGGCTGGCACCCGCGCTGGCCCGGCACTTCGGCGCCGCGGTACAGACCGATCCCGAGCAAATGGTGAGGGCGCTGGGCAAGGCGCTGGAGGCCTACCTGCAGAGCGATGAGATGGCGCCCTTCAGTTCCCGCTTCGATGACTACCTGCGCCACCGCACGCCGCTGGCACCGCAGGAAGCGCGCGGCCTGGCCTTGTTCAAGAACCCGGACAAGGGCAATTGCATGAGCTGCCACACGCTGGCGGACACCGCCAGCCGTCCCGAGCGCTCGCTGTTTACGGATTTCGGCTACGACGCCATTGCCGTTCCGCGCAACCGCGCGCTGGCCGCCAACCGCGACCCCGGCCATTTCGACAACGGCTTGTGCGACAGCGCCCGCCGCCTGCGCTGGCCCGAGCCGGAGCAATGGTGCGGCTATATCCGCACGCCCGGCCTGCGCAATGTGGCGGTGCGCCAGAGCTTCATGCACAACGGTGTGTTCACCACGCTGCGCGATGCGGTGGCGTTCTACAACACGCGCTCGACCGATCCGGGCAAGTGGTATCGCGGCGCCAGGACCTTCGACGACGTGCCGGCGGCCTACCGGGGAAACATCAACATCAACTCCACGCCGATGAACCGGCGCGCGGGAACAGCCCCGGCCATGACCGAAGCGGAGATCGACGATCTCGTGGCATTCCTGCGAACGCTGACCGATGCGCCTTATGCCGGCCTCATGCCGGGCGCGGCGGCGGCACAGCGCTGACCGGCCCGGCTACACGCTGCGCCGCGGCAGCGCCAGGCTGCCTCACGGCGCCGCGCAGACCGCGTCCGCTTCAAAGCCGCGAAAGACCTGTTGCGTAGGATCGGGCGTTGTTGCGATGGCGCCGCCCTCTGCCCGGACCAGCCGCAGCACCTGTCCGCCGCAACTCTTCGCGGCGGCATTGCGCTGAAAGCGGAACTCATACTCCCAACCTGGCAGCGGCACAAAGGAAATGCCCACCGCGCAGCGGTAAGGCTGGTCGTCGGCGGCCGATGCCGCCATCGCGGTCAGGTAGATCCGATGGCCTGCCAGCAACCACCGTTCGCGCGTGCGGCCGGGGGGCTCCGGCGAGATCCCCACCATCGCCAGGCCGGGTTCCCTCCCCATCGCCGTGATCTGGTTTCCCGTCGCGGCCAGCAAGAGCGGCTTGGGCGGCTTGGGACATTTACCCGCATCCACCACGCTGAAGGTCGTGTTGTCTTCCGTGTTGGTCAGCAACCGCACACGGGCGGCGGGTGCGCCGGTCTCGACCCGGTAGTGGGACACGCAGCCGGTCAGCGCGAGCGCCAGGAGCGATGCCGGGCCCAGAGGGATAACGGCTTTGCAGACTTTCGACATGGGAATGCGGGAAAGTTGGCTGTTGGCAGAGCATACGCGCATTGATTCGCCATGCGCGTCCACCGGATGCCCGATGGCGCCAGCCGCGATCCGCCAGGTACAGGCATGTTTGACTTAGCGCTTCCGCAGCGCGACGGCGTCCCGACGATCACGAACTGCGCGTCGCCGGGGATGCGGTCAATGGCGCCGCGATTGTCCGGTCCGGGGGCCCGGCCGCCATTCCGGGAGGACTTGCCGCAAGTAAAGACCTGGCGCAAAGTGAGCGACACGCACGGATGCCCGCGCCGCAAGCGCAGCATCGGTCACCGTGCGCAGCTCTCGCCAACGGAGGTTCCCATGGCCGGTTCAGCGCAATCCTTCCAGGAATTCGAACGGGCTGGCTGGGAGGACCCCGCCACCGTCTCCGGATACGACGAAAACCTTTCGGGCGTCACCATCCAATCCATCGGCGCACTGCTGGATGCGGCGGCCGTTGGCGACGGAACACAAGTGCTGGATGTCGCGACCGGCGCGGGCTATGTGGCCGACGCGGCGGCGCGGCGCGGCGCGCATCCGGTGGGCATCGACTTCGCGGCCGCGCAGGTCGGGATGGCACGCCAGCGCTATCCCGCGCTGCGCTTCGAACAGGCCGATGCACAGGCGCTTCCGTTCGAACCGGGCACCTTCGATGCGGTCGTCAACGCCTTCGGCATGTGCCACCTGCCCGATCCCGACCTGGCGCTGCGCGAGGCCTTGCGCGTGCTCAAGCCCGGCGGGCGCGTGGCATTCACCGTGTGGGACGTGCCGGAGCGCGCCGTGGGATTCGGGGCGCTCTATGCCGCCGTGCGCGCCCACGGCACATTGGATGTCGGCCTGCCGGCGGGACCGAACTTCTTCCTGTTCAGCGATCCGGATGCGTGCGCAAAGGCGCTGCTCGGCGCGGGCTTTGTCTCCCCCTCCTGCCGCCAGGTGCCGCAGAGCTGGCGCATGGCGACGCCCGACCAGCTCTTCCAGATGGTCGCGGCGGGAACGGTGCGCGCATCTGCCACCCTGCGTGCGCAAAGCCCGCAAGCCAGGGAAGCCATCCGCGCAGCGCTCCGGGACACCGTTGCCGCCTATGTCAGCGGCGACGCCTTCGACGTGCCGATGCCGGCCCTGCTGGCAACCGCAGTCAGGCCATAGCGCGAACGCCGGCGCCGCGCAAAGGGTCGCTTAAGCAGATCCAAATTGACTTCGATTTCGTTCGGAACTACCCTCGGTTGAGCCATTGACCCAGCCCTGAGCGGCTGTTCACGTGTGTTCGCATCTGTTCGCGGCTGCCCAGGGCGAGCCGGCATAAGAGAACAACAAGACAAAGACAACAATAGAGACAGCCCCACCGTGCCTCCCCGCCTGACCGACCTCCGCCCCGTCCTGCCGATCCTGCTCGGCGCCTCCGTGATGCTCAGCCTGGCCATGGGCCTGCGACAGAGCCTGGGCATCTTCATGCCGCCCCTGACCAGGGACATCGGCATCTCGGTGTCGGACTTCACGATTGCGATTGCGGTGCAGAACCTGGCCTGGGGCCTGCTCCAGCCGCTGGCCGGCGCGTGGGCCACGCGGGTAGGATTCCGGCCCCTGATGATGAGCGGCTCGCTGCTCTATGTGCTGGGCCTGGTGCTGCTGGCCACCGCCCACGGCATCGTGGGCGTGACGCTCGGCGCCGGCGTGGCGATCGGGGCGTCGATGGCCTGCACCGGCAGCGCCATTTCCATGGCGGTCGCGGCACGCCCGGTGCCGGCCGCCTTGCGCAGCACGGTGCTGGGCATCGTGTCGGGCGCCGGCTCGCTCGGGGCCCTGGTAGCCGCGCCGATCGGGCAAATGGTGGCGCAATCCTACGGCTGGCGCGTGGGCCTGGCGGCCTTTGTCGTGCTGGCGCTGGTGATGCTGCCGGCCGCCTGGTTTGCCGGCAAGGTGGATCGCCTGCCGCTGCCCACGCCGCCGGGCGGCGTGCAGCAAAACGCGCGCGAGGCGCTTGGCACGGCCTTGCGGCACAAGGCCTTCCTGGTCATGGGCGCCGCTTATTTCGTCTGCGGCATGCAGCTGGTTTTCCTCACCACGCACCTGCCCTCGTATCTCGACGTCTGCGGCATGGACCCCATGCTCAGCGCCAAGGCCCTGGGCGTGATCGGCGGCTTCAACGTGCTGGGCAGCCTGTTCTTCGGCTGGGCCGGCGGCCGGGTCAACAAGCTCATGCTGCTCGGCACCATCTACACCGTGCGCTCGCTTGCGCTGACCTGGTATTTCTCGTCCGCGCCCACGCCCGGCAGCACGCTGGTGTTCGCCGCGGTGATGGGTTTCCTGTGGCTGGGCGTGGCACCGCTGGTGGCAGGCTGGATCGCCGAAACCTTCGGCCTGCGCTGGCAGGCGATGCTTGGCGGCGTGGCATTCTTCAGCCACCAGATCGGCAGCTTCGTCGGCGCATTTGGCGGCGGGCTGGTCTACGATGCGCTGGGCTCTTATACTCTGGCGTGGCAAATCGGCGTGGCGCTGGGACTGTCCGCGGGACTGACGCAGATCGCCTTCGCGTTTGCCACCCGGCCGCGCCCGCCGCAGGTGGTCGCCACGTAAGCGGCCCCGCCCGGCAGCCCGCCACGGGCGCCGGCATCCCGGCTGCGGCCGGAACGACAAGGAGGCAACCATCATGGCCCTGACGCTCCATGCTCATCCGCTGTCCTCTTTTTGCCACAAGGTGCTGATCGCGCTTTACGAGAACGGCACGCCGTTTTCCACCCATCTGGTCAACCTTGGCGAGCCGGACTCCCGCGCCGCCTTCCTGGCGCTCTGGCCCATCGGCAAGATGCCGGTCCTGCGCGACGACAGCCGCGGCCTGACAATCCCGGAAAGCACGATCATCATCGAGTATCTCGACCGGCATTACCCCGGCGCGCGCCCGTTGCTGCCCGCCACGGACGACGAGCGCCGCGAGGTTCGGCTATGGGACCGCACCTTCGACCACTACGTGCACATCCCGGTGCAGAAGATCGTGGGCGACCGGCTGCGGGCCGATGGCGAGCGCGATCCGCGCGGCGTCGCGGACGCGCAGGCCACGCTGCGCACTGCCTATGACATGATCGAGCAGCACATGGCGGACAGGACCTGGGTGGCGGGCGAGCATTTCACCCTGGCGGACTGCTCGGCGGAGCCGGCGCTGTTCTATGCGGGCATGGTGATGCCGTTCGCGCAAACGCATCCGCGCCTGGCCGCCTATGCGGAGCGCCTGTGGGGCCGCCCGTCCGTGCAACGTGTCATCGCCGAAGCCCGCCCCTACTTCCACCTGTTCCCGGTCAAGGGCGCCATCCCGGCGCGCTTTCTCCGGGACGAGCCGCCGGTTGCCTGATCTTCCCTGGGGACGCCATTCGATGTCGGCTGCCGCAATAAGACGCGAGTCCGGGAGCCGCGGGCCGGGCAATGCGTCGGCGCGGCCGGCCGGCCGGAGCCGCCTCCCGAGACCGCAAGTGACGTGTGCGACAGGCAGGCCTGCCCAGCGCTAGGCCATGAGCACCGCCCTGGTGCCTAAAGCCGGGATAGGGCCGCAATGGCCCTGCTACTCCGGGCTTTGATCCGCTGCTGTGCTCCTTAATATGCGGGCACGTGTTCTGCGGCGCGTGATCCGTCCCGCTTGCTGACTCTCCGATTTTTCGATTTGCTGGGTGGCGGCGCCTCGTGGGTACCGCCAATTCGTCCTCATCGCCCCGAGTGCGCTCCCGCCGCCCGGGGCGTTTTTTTTTTCGGCGCGGCCTGGTCGGCGCGGCGAGCCGGTATTACGGACCAGGTGGTCTACAATCATGGTTTCCACTCCTGCCGCACGATTCCATGGCACGACCGCGCGAATTCGACGAAGACGAGGTTCTTGACCTGGCGCTCCGGGCATTCTGGGAAAACGGCTACGAGGGGACTTCGCTGGCCGACCTGCTCGAAGCCACCGGCCTGACAAAGTCGAGCCTTTATGGCGCGTTCGTCAACAAGGAGACGCTCTTCAGGAAAGTTCTCGAGCGCTACCATCAGCGCTATCTGGCCTTCCGGCAGGCTGCGCTGGCCGAGCCAACGCCGCGCCGGATCGCCGAGCGATTGCTGCATGGCATGGTCGAACTGCACACTGGCGCGGGCACGCCGCACGGCTGCCTCGAGACCAATGCCGCCCTGGCTTGCTCGCCCGGCAACGAAGCCATACGGGAGGCGCTTGCGTCGAACCGCAACGCCATTTGCGACCTGCTGCGCGATCGGTTCGAAGACGTCCTGGCCAGCGGGAATGGCCAGTTGCCGAAGGGGATGACGGCCGGCGGCGCCGCGCACTACATTGCCACCATCATCCAGGGCATGGCGGTGCGGGCCAAGAGCGGCGCGACGCGAGAGGACCTGCAGGCCGTCGTAGAGGCCACATTGCTGTCCTGGCCCAAGCGCTGAACGCACGCCAGCCTTGCCTGCCGTGGGCCGCGGCAGGCTTCTCGCTGGCCGCGCTTGCGATTGCCTGGATGGCGATGCAGCGCGGCCCGGCATGCATGCTTGCCGAGGAGACCGCCTGATTACACCGGGTCCCGCCAGTGAGCGGTCTCGGCAACGAGCGCATCGATCAGTGCCGCCATGGATGGCCGCTTGAGCGCCGACTGCCGGACCAGCACGCCGATCTCGCGAAAGACCGGTTCGCCCGGCAGCGGTATTTCCACGACGTTGCGCGCTGACTTGAGCGGGACCAGTTCCGCCGGAATGATCGCGCAGCCCAGCCCCTCGCCCACCATCTGCAGGATCACCGCTGGCTCGTCCAGCTCCATGCTCTCGTCCACCCACAGCCGGTGGCGCCGGAGATAGCGGTCCACCAGCTGGCCGCCCATGGAATGCCGGTTGTAGCGGATGAATGGCAACGCCGCCAGCGCCGCCTTCAGCTCGCGCGGCGAGCCGGAGGGCGCGATGCCGACAAAGCGCTCCCGCATCAGCGGCACCCATTTGAGTTCCTGGGGAATGCCAAGCCTGGGCCTGATCAGGACGGCTACGTCAAGCTCGCGGGCATCCACCTGGGTAAGCAACTGGGTGGACATGCCGGGAACGATATTGACGTGCGCCTTGGGAAAGCCGGCGCGCAGGCGCTTCATGGCCTTGGGCAGCAGCGTGGCCTGCACGGTCGAGACGGCGCCAAGATCCAGCGGCGTGGTATCCGGGGCCGAATGCACGCGGCCCTTCATCGACTCATAGAGCTCGACAAAGCGCATGGCCTCCGGAAGCAGCTTGCGGCCCTCCTCGCTCAGTGCGACCGACTTGCCGGCCCGGTCGAACAGGGCGCATCCCAGGTCTTCCTCCAGCCGGCGGATCTGCGTGCTCACAGCGGACTGCGTGAGGGCCAGGCGCGCGCCAGTGGCGGAAAAGGACGAGGTTTCGGCGGCGACCAGGAAGGTACGGAAATAGCGGATCATCCGGTGCGGCTCATGGTCCGATCATGGTTTTATATCGAAAATTTCTATGCTGAGCACAGAAATCATTCGTTTCATATTACGACTTCTGCTGATTACAATCAATGCGGACGCACTGCCGATACCCCCAACCCACAAGAGCCCCTCCCATGAGCGCAACGCCGTTGTTCCACCTGGCTTTTCCCGTCAACGACCTGGCGGAAGCCCGCCGCTTCTACGGCGGACTCCTCGGCTGCCCGGAAGGCCGCAGTTCCGATGCCTGGATCGATTTCAATTTCTACGGCCACCAGGTCGTCGCGCACCTCGCGCCGGAAGAATGCGGCCATCGCGCAACCAGTGCCGTCGATGGCGACGAGGTGCCGGTGCGGCACTTCGGCGCGATCCTGTCCATGGAAGCGTGGGAAGCACTGGCTGACAAGCTGCGCGCCGCTGACACCCGGTTCGTGATCGAGCCGCATGTACGCTTCAAGGGACAGGTTGGCGAGCAGGCCACGATGTTCTTCCTCGATCCGTCGGGCAATGCCCTTGAGTTCAAGGCCTTCGGCGACATCAGCCAGGTCTTTGCAAAGTAACCGCCTCCTCACATACGCCCCCAGGAACCCAGACATGACTGAATTCGTCATCCAGCCCGCCGGGCAGGCGAGCGTCGCCGTGGCCGGCAGCAGCGCCCGCTTCCCCATCCGCCGCGTGTTCTGCGTTGGCCGCAACTATGCGGCGCATGCGCGCGAGATGGGCAATGACCCGGACCGCGAACCGCCGTTCTTCTTCACCAAGCCGGCCGATGCGGTGGTAGCCGCGGAAGGAACCGTGCCCTATCCGCCGCTGACGGACAACCTCCATCATGAAATCGAACTGGTGGTGGCCATCGGCAAGGGTGGCGCCAACATCAAGCCGGAGCAGGCGCTCGAACTGGTGTGGGGCTACGGCGTTGGCGTGGACCTGACGCGCCGCGACCTGCAGGACACCGCCAAGAAGATGAGCCGCCCGTGGGACTGGTCGAAGGGCTTCGACGCCTCCGCCCCGTGCGGTCCGCTACAGCCCGCTGCCAGCATCGGGCACCCCGCCCACGGCCGCGTATGGCTCAAGGTCAATGGCGAGCCCCGCCAGGAAGGCAACCTGAACGAGCAGATCTGGCCCGTGGCGGACGTCATTGCCTACGTATCGCAAAGTGTGACCCTGGCGCCGGGTGACCTGATCTTCACTGGCACGCCGGCTGGCGTCGGCGCGCTGCAGCCGGGCGATGCGGTGACCGCGGGCATCGAAGGCGTCGGCGAGATCGCTTTCCGGATCGGCAAGCGCTGAGGCGAACGCCGCAAGGCCACTCATCGTATTTCCAGGTGCATCCGGGCCCGGTTTCCTGTTCGCGCCCGGCGGATTCCCCGCCGGGCCGTTTCAGCAGCAACAAAACGCTGCGACGGATCGCGGGGATATCCATCCAGGTGCGTCAATGTCGATTTCTTTTAGTAGGACATCCTACGACGAAAACGTCTAAAGCGGCAGGCGGGCGCTATCCGCCCCCAAGCCGGAGCGCCAGCCCCGAGCCGCCGCTAAATTGATAGAAGCAGACGATCATCGCCGACACTTCCCGCCGTCTCTTGACGAAGCGCGTGTAAAGCTTATACTTCCCTCCAAGTTGTACGATAACTTATAAGTTGGCGGCACAGGGCAACCAGCGCCGGACAAACCCATGCGAGGAGAGACAATGCGCGAGAACCGGATTCGGAAAATGTGGGCGGGGGGGCACGCTGTCATCAACGGCTGGCTGTCCATCCCCAGCGGCTTCGCCGCGGAGACCATGGCCCACCAGGGCTGGGATTCACTGACGGTGGACCTGCAGCATGGCGCCGTCGACTACCGCGACGCCATCACCCTGTTCACCGCGATCTCCACCACGGACACCGTGCCCGTGGTACGGGTGCCGTGGAACGAGCCGGGCATCCTGATGAAGGTGCTCGACGCCGGCGCGTACGGTGTCATCTGTCCGATGATCAATACCCGCGAAGACGCGGAACGGTTCGTCGCCGCCACCCACTACCCGCCGCTGGGCACGCGCAGCTTCGGACCGATCCGCGGCTTGCTTTATGGCGGCGCCGACTATCCGGAACACGCCAACGAGACCATCGTCACCTTCGCGATGATCGAGACCATGCAAGGGCTCAACAACCTGGACGACATCCTCTCGGTCCAGGGGCTCGATGCCGTCTATATCGGCCCGTCCGATTTGTCGCTGGCGCTCGGTTGCAGGCCCACCTTCGACGATGTCGACCCGCCCGTTGCGGACGCCATTGCGCATGTGCTTTCGCGCGCCAAGGCCCACGGCGTAGTCGCCGGCATCCACAACGGCGCGCCGGAGGCGGCATTGCGCCGGATCGAACAGGGCTTCCAGTTTGTCACGGTGGGCTCCGATGCGCGGCTGATGGCGGCCGGCGCCAGGCAGGTGGTCACGCAGATGCGTGCCGGGCAAGCCGCCCCGGGGCAGGCATCGGGCTATTGATATCTTTGATTTGCGGTTTGCGATTTGAAACACCGGCATCGCGGCGTACGCGATGCCAGTGCCATGCACTAACGGAGAACAAAAGTGAAGCTTGGATTTATCGGCCTTGGCATCATGGGCACCCCGATGGCGGCGAACCTCATCGCCGGCGGCCACGAAGTCAGCTTGTCCAGCCGCAGCGGCGTGCCGCAAAGCTTGCTGGACAGCGGCGGCGTGGCCTGCGGCAGCGGCAAGGAAGTGGCCGAACGGGCCGACGTGATCTTCCTGATGGTGCCGGACACGCCCCACGTGGAAGCGGCGCTGTTCAACGAGGGCGGCATTGCCGACGGACTGAGCGCCGGCAAGATCGTGGTCGACATGAGTTCGATCTCGCCTATCGCCACCAAGGCATTTGCCAAGCGTATCGACGCGCGCGGCTGCCAGTACCTGGATGCGCCGGTATCGGGCGGCGAGGTCGGCGCGCGCAATGCCACGCTGTCCATCATGGTGGGCGGGCCGGAGGCTACCTTCGAAACGGTACGGCCGCTGTTCGAACTGATGGGCAAGAACATCACGCTGGTGGGCGACAACGGCGCGGGGCAAACCGCCAAGGTCGCCAACCAGATCATCGTGGCGCTGAACATCGAGGCGGTCGCCGAAGCGCTGCTGTTCGCGTCCAAGGCGGGCGCGGACCCGGCGCGCGTGCGCCAGGCGCTGATGGGCGGCTTTGCCTCCTCCAAGGTGCTGGAAGTGCATGGCGAACGCATGATCAAGCGCACGTTCGAACCGGGTTTCCGCATCGGGCTGCACCAGAAGGACCTGAACCTTGCGCTGTCGAACGCCCGGGAGATGGGGCTGTCGCTGCCGAATACCGCCACCTGCCAGGAATTGTTCAATGCGTGCACAAGCCATGGTGGCGCGGGCTGGGATCATTCGGGGCTGGTCAGGGCGCTTGAGCTGATGGCCAACCATGAAGTCGCCCCCAAGCAAGGCTGAAGCCCCCGCAGCAACCATGCGATCCGGACCGGATTCCACGCCGACCGGATCGCAGGCATCGCGTTGCGGCAGGCGCAGGCAGCATCGGTGGTGAACGGTTGGTGCAAGGCAAAATGCGGTGCCGTGCAAATACGGAAATTTCCGAAGGGCGAGCGACCGCATACGCAGTATGCTTTTGCGAGCCCGCCACTCTCGCGTTGGAGCAGGCGGACCTCCACACTATGAGGAGCTTGCATTGCGTCCCACCGACCGAGCCGGTCCCAAGCCGATCGCCAGCGCCGGCAGTCCGACTGATCCGCCCTTCGTCTTCAGCACGCTAAGCGATCTCATCGCCGAAGTGCTCAGCCTGAGCCGTCCCGCCGAACCCGGGGATCCGCCCCGCGTAGCCGAACTGACCGCCCAGATCGATGCGCTGAACCGCAGCCTCGGCGAGCGCATGGCGAACGGCTGCGCCGAATTGCAGAGTGTCAGCGCCGGCCTGGACAGCGTGCTGCAGCTAGCGGAGTTGCAGAGCGAGAAAGCCGAAGAAGCCTATGGCTTGTACTGCCTGCTGAAGCTGCTGAAGCTGCAGCTGGATGACGCGGTGGAAGACATGCACCGGCTGCTTTGAGCGATGCATCGTACGCGCCCTTCCCGTCAGCGATCGACAATCGTGCCGAGATTGACCCGCACGCGCTGGAGCAAGCGGATCAACTGCTCCCGCTCCTGCGCGCTGAGCCCTGCCAGCGCTTCCTCGGCAACCTCATCCCCGACCCGGCGCGCCTTGTCCAGTGCCTTCTCCGCCTTGGGCGTCATGCGCACCACCCGTTCCCTGCGGTCCGCGGGGTTCGGCAGCCGTTCGATCCAGCCGCCCTCTTCCATCCGGTCCAGCAGGCGGCCAGCCGAGATCGGCGCGACTTCAAGCAAGTCGGCCAGCCGCACCTGGTTGACTTCACCGTAGTGCGACAGGTAGGCGAGCGCGCGGCATTGCGCCCTGGTGAGATCAAGGGACGACTTCGCCAGGTCGTCGAAGCGCTTGCCGCTGAGCCGGCCGACGTCCGAGACCAGGAAGCCAAAGCGTTTTTCCAGTTTCGTTTCCATGGCGCGATTGTACAAACATCTACCTCCGTGGACGCGGTACCGCCAGCGAAAACCGCCTTGCCATGCCTTGTGGCGTCCGTATAATAAGCATGCTTATCATATCCCCGTCCACCAGCCTGCCTTATCCATGTCATCCGAAGCGGTAGCAGGGCGCGTAGCGATGCCGCTCAACCGGCCCATGATCACCATCTCGATCATGGCCGCCACCCTGATCCAGACACTAGACAGCACCATCGCCAATGTGGCGCTGCCGCATATGCAAGGCAGCCTGTCGGCATCGCAGGATGAAATCACATGGGTGCTGACCTCGTACATCGTCGCTGCCGCGATCGCCACGCCGCTGACCGGCTGGCTGTCCGACCGGCTCAGTGTGAAGCGCCTGCTGGCCGTCTCGATCACGGGCTTCACCATCGCTTCCGCGTTCTGCGGGCTCTCGGACACACTCGCGCAGATCGTGGCCTCCCGGCTGCTGCAAGGCATCTTCGGGGCGTCGCTGGTACCGCTGTCGCAATCGATCCTGCTGGACATCAATCCCCGCGAAAAGCAGGGACAGGCGATGGCGGTCTGGGGAATGGGGGTGATGGTGGGCCCGATCCTCGGCCCGACGCTGGGTGGCTGGCTCACCGACAGCTATAACTGGCGATGGGTGTTCTTCATCAACGTGCCGATTGGCGCCTTCGCGCTGTTTGGCGTGCTGTCGTTCCTGCCCGCCAGGGCGGCGGAGCGGGCGGTGAAGTTCGATGCCTTCGGCTTTATCACGCTTGGCCTGGCGATCGGCGCGCTGCAGGCCATGCTGGACCGCGGCGAGCAGCTGGACTGGTTTGGCTCGCTGGAGATCCGGATCGAAGCCATCCTGGCCGGAGTGAGTTTCCTCTACTTCCTCGCGCACACCGCCACCGCCGGGCCAAAGTCGTTTTTCCGCTACCAGTTGCTGAAGGACCGCAACTTCGCCACCGGCGCCTGCTTTATCTTCGTGATCGGCGCGGTCATGTACGCCACCCGTGCGCTGCTGCCGCCGATGTTGCAGAACCTGATGGGCTATCCCGTCGCCACCACCGGACTGGTCACCGCGCCAAGCGGCGCGGGCACCATGCTTTCAATGCTGCTGGCCGGACGCCTGCTCAAGCGCATCGACGCGCGCGTGCTGCTGCTGTCGGGCTTCCTGATCTCCGCCTTCGCGCTGTGGCAGATGATGCAATATACCGTCGTGCTGTCGGTCTCCGACATCGTCTGGCCCGGCATCATCCAGGGCTTCGGGCTGGGGCTGGTGTTCGTGCCGCTCAGCGCGCTGACATTCTCCACGCTCGCCCCGGAGCTGCGCGCGGACGGCACCGCCACCTACAGCCTGATGCGCAATATCGGCAGCAGTATCGGCATCTCCGTCATCCAGACCTTGATGACGCGCAACACACAGGTTGCCCACGCCGACCTGGCTGCCAATGTGAGCGTGTACAACCCGGCCATGCAGGCGCTGCTGGCAAGCGGCTCGCGCTACGACCTGGCCATGCTCAACCAGTCGATCAACCAGCAGGCTTCGATGATCGCCTACCTCAACGATTTCAAGGTCATGTTCCTCGCGACCCTGCTGGTGGTGCCGCTGATCCTGCTGATCAGGCCCACGCACCATGCCGGCGGCGACGCGGTCGCGCATGCGGCCATGGACTGACGCACGGCTAGCCGGCCGCCCTGCCCAGCCTCTGCCGGTGGTCCAGGTACTCCGCCACGGCGCGCTGGAACACGGGCAGCTTGCCGGTGAAGAAGTGGTTGGCGCCGGGCACCACCACAACGGGCAACTCCTGCGGGCGCGCCCAGTCGAACACGGCTTGCAGCGGTACGTTGGTGTCCAGTTCGCCGTGGATGACGAAGGTATCGGCAGGCACCGCGGGGGTGTCGTAATTGCGGCCGCCGGCGGCCGGGCCTGCCGGCATGCCGGCCAGGATCAGGTGTGCGATCTGTTCGCCGTCCTCCAGCAACTGCTTTGCCACGCGCGTCTGCACATAGGCGCCGAATGAGAAGCCGGCCAGCGCCAGCGGCAGGTCCGGGTGCGCCTGCCTGAGATGCCGGACGGCCAGAAGCATGTCATCCGTCTCGCCCTGCCCTGCGTCGTGACTGCCCTGCGTACCGCCCACGCCCCGGAAGTTGGGCCGCACGGCCAGATAGCCGCGCGCCTGGAAGATCCTGGCCAGCGCCACCGGAATCTTGTGCTCGGCGCTGCCGCCAAGCAGAGGATGCGGGTGCGCGATCACCGCGATGCCGGCAGGAGGCCCTTGCGGCGAATCCGCCAGGGCCTCGATGCGGCCGGCGGCGCCATCGAACCAGATGCGATTGTCTGAGGGAGAAAGCGAAGACATAGGGTATGGGAGGTAAGGCACAGGCAGTGGCAAGGCGAGCCGGTCAGCGCTGACGCCAGGGCTGCGGCCGCGAAGCCGCATTGTAATGCCGGGGGAGCGCGCGTGACAGACGGCGGCATGGAGGAGGATTCACCCACGGCCGCCGGTGCCTATACTCGTTGCACCACATCTGCGGCCGTCCGGCACCGCTCAGGAGGACATCTCATGGCTGCCCCTGCCCCCGATCCCGCGCCAGCCGCAAAGGCGGCAAGCGTGGCGCCCCAGGTCGTGCCGGCGGGCTACCGGCAAGGCATCATCACCGCCATCACGGTATTGCTTGGCTTCTCGCTGGCGTTCTGGCGCTTCTGGGGCTTCGAGAGCCCCGGCCGCTGGAGCACCCAGGCACTGCTCGCCGCCGCCTCGCTGCTGGCCGCCGTGTGCCTGCAGATCGTTGCCCTGTTCCGCTCGCTGCGGGTGGAGGATGACCAGGTGCCGGAATACCGCAAGACGGTGCGCTGGTTCATCGCCTCGGCGGTCGTGCTGCTGATCGGATTGTTCGGCGCCATGCTTGACGCGGCCATCACGGGATGACCGCGCGCCGGCGCCAGGCAGCCCGGCCCGGCGCCAAGTAGAATGCTCCTCGTCATTCAAAAGACAGGAGACAATGCCCATGACAATCCCCGCTACGTTGGAGTGCCTTTGCGGCCAGGTCCAGCTTCGTATTAGCGGAGCGCCGGTGGCCAGGGCCAATTGCCATTGCCAGGCTTGCCGGGATTTCTATGCGACGCCGGTATTTGCCGCCACGGCCTGGGAGCCGGCGCAAGTACTGGTGGAACGCGGCGCCGAGCACCTGGCCACGTACCACCACAGAACGCGGCAACTCGAGCGCCAGTTCTGCCGGCAGTGCGGCGAGACGCTGGTCGGCACCAACCGGCTTGGCATGTCGGTCATTCCCAACAGCCTCTTCGCGCGGGCAAGTGGCGGCGCGCTGCCGGAGGCCCTGCAACCGGCCATGCACCTGTTCTACCGGCATCGCGTGGTGGACGTGGAGGATCAGTTGCCGAAGTTCCTGGACGGATGGGATGGCCCGCTGCACAAGGCAGGGTTCTGAGCCGCCCGGCAAGCTCGCTCTCACTGAGGCTGCAGATGTACGACGGGTTGGTCACGCGCGGCCCGTCGGCGTTGCAGGCTTTGCGCCGGCGGGGCGCTCCCGCGCGGGCATCGTCATGGCAGCGACGCCGGCAACCACGCACGCCAGGCCGGCCCATGCCCCGGCCGTAAGCGACTCGCCGAGAAACACGATGCCGATGGCGACGCCGATCGGCACGCGCAGATAGGCTTGCGCCGTGGTTCCCACAGGACCCAGTGTGCGCACCAGGCGAAAGTAGATGACAAAAGCCAGCGCGGTGGAAAAAACCGATAGCGCCAGCAAGGCGGCCAGCGACGACATTGACGGATGCAGCGTCCAGGGCCGGTCCATGACCAGGCTTGCCGGCACCAGCAATGCCGCCCCCACGATCATCGAACCGGCCGCGGGCGCCGCCGGCGCCAGGTCCCTGAACGAGCGGCCGTAGATGGCCGCGCCGGCATAGCAGGCGGTGGCGGCAACAATGGCGAGTTGCGGCAACAACTGTTGCCCGAGGCCGCCCAGCACGCTGGTGCCGACGATCATGCAAATGCCCGCGAGCCCGGCGATCACGCCGAACAGCTTGCGCGCCGCGATGCGTTCGTGGCGGGTGACCAGCCAGGTTCCCAGCACGGCCATCACCGGCGAGGCGGCGTTCAGGATCGTCGCCAGGCCGGCCGGAACCGACTGCTCGGCCCAGGCGATGAGCGTAAAGGGCACCACGCTGTTCAGCATGGCCTGCACGGCAAAGCGGCGCCAGGTTCCAGCATCACGCGGCATCGGCATGCCCCTGGCGGCCATCCAGGCCACCAGCAGCGCGCCGGCGATCAGTGTTCTTGCCGCGATCAGCGTCACCGGGGGAATCGTGGCAACGCCGAGCCGGATAAAGGTGTAGGACGCGCCCCATAGCGTGGACAAGGCCAGCAGCAGCGCCAGGTCCGGCGCGGGCCCGCTGGCGTGGGCCGCGCGCGCATCCGCGGTGGGGTTGGCTGGCATGCGGTTCTCCCGGGGAAGGCATCGCAACCATTGTGGGCATGCGACGCGGGCGAACGTTTCAGCGTGTGCTGAACAATGGATTGCAAGCCATGCACCGGCGCGGTCATCGGGCAGCCCTTGGCGAAGTTACGCTATCACCACAAATCCATCCAGAGCCAGTATCAGCGAGCGCGCGGATCGCATATGCGCGGGGCGGATATCTCGCGGCTGGACCTCACTGCGCAATCGGCGGGGCTATATGCCATCTCGCGGGGCCTGTCGCACGTGTTCGCCGACGATCACGAGATGCTCGCGCACGGCATGGTGATGTATGACGCCCTTTTCGCCTGGTGCCTGCACTGCCAGGCGGAAGAACATCGCTGGTCGCCGGTCATGCCTGCCCAGGACACGCCCTGACGCGGCCTGGCCGGGCGACAATACGTTAACAACCAACCAGCCAGTGCCATACGCCCATGTCCCTGCGCACCGCCGCCCCCGCCCTGGCCTCCGCGCTGCTGTTCGGGGCAAGCACGCCACTTGCCAAAGCCCTGGCCGGATCCGTCCCGCCCTTGCTGTTGGCGGGCTTGCTTTACCTGGGCAGCGGCCTGGGTCTTGGCCTGCTGCTGGTGCTGCGGCGCATCGGGATGGGCTCCGGCAATGCCGGTACCCAGATGCCTGGCATTCCGCGCCGGGAAATGCCGTGGCTGCTGGGCGCCATCCTCGCCGGCGGCATGGCCGGGCCGGCCTTGCTGATGAGCGGCCTGGCCGGAACTAGCGCGGCGTCGGCTTCCCTGCTGCTGAACGTGGAAGGCGTGTTCACCGCGCTGATCGCCTGGGTGGTCTTCAGGGAGAATGCCAGCCGCCCGATCGTGATCGGCATGGCCGCCATCGTTGCCGGCGGCTTGCTGCTGTCCTGGCAGCCGGGCCGCCTGCCATTGTCAGCCGGCGCCTTGCTCATCATCGGTGCGTGTCTGTGCTGGGCCATCGACAATAACCTCACGCGCAAGGTGTCGAGCAACGACGCCGTGTTGATCGCCTGCATCAAGGGCTTGGCGGCCGGTCTCTGCAACACGGGGCTGGCCCTTGCCACCGGCGCCCGGTTGCCGGCGCTGCCCGCGCTGGGCGCGGCCATGGCCATCGGGTTCCTCGGGTACGGCGTCAGCCTGGCGCTCTTTGTCATCGCGTTGCGGCTGCTGGGTACCGCCCGCACAGGTGCCTATTTTTCCGTGGCGCCGCTGTTCGGCGTGGCGATTTCACTGGCCATGTGGCCCGAGCCGCCACATGTGGTGTTCTACGCGGCGGCCTTGCTGATGGCGCTGGGTGTCTGGCTGCACCTGCGCGAGCATCACGAGCACGAGCACACCCACGAGCCGCTCGAACACAGCCACACGCATCGCCACGATGCGCATCACCAGCATGAACACGACTTCCCCTGGGACGGGCGGGAGCCGCACCGGCACCTGCACCGGCATGCCCCCCTGGTCCACAGGCATCCGCACTATCCGGATATCCATCACAGGCATTCGCACTGACGCCGCCTGCGCGAACGCGCGGCACCGCGAGATCTGGCTGCGCGCCGCCGATGGCTATGTCGTGGCGATCGCGAGCCAGTATGGCAATCCCGGCCCGGCGGCCTAGCCGCCAAGGGTTTCCAGTGCCCCCTGATAGTCGTAGCAATCCAGTTGCGCCTGCAGGCGCTTGCACGCGTCGGCAGACAGGCCGCGGGCAATGACGTCGCGGTAGCGGGCGAACGTGTTGTTGGCCTCGCTATCGGCCCCCTCCAGTTGTCCGCGTAGTGCTTCCAGGACGGCAGCCAGCGCGGCATCCTGGCGATCGGGGCCGGCCGCCGGCACGGCGCCGGGCTGGGGTGAAGCGTCCTGAGCCGGCAAGTGCGCGCGCAGGACATCGAGCAACGGCAGCAAGGCCGCGCGCAGGACAGCCAGCAGTTTGACGGAATCCGGGCGCCCGGGCGCGGTCGGCAGCAACAAGCTCGCCTCCAGCGTAGCCGCGGCGGAGGAAAGCGCCATGGCGCCAAGATTGGCGGCCAGTCCCTTGAGCGAATGGGCCAGCGACAAGGCGCCGTCACGGTCGCCCCGGGCCATGCGCTCGCCGATGCGGTCCGGCATGTCGGCATAGCCCGCGGCGAAGCGTTCGAGCAACTGGCCATAGACCTCCACGCGGCCACTCACACGCCCCAGGCCGCCGTTCACGTCCAGGTGCGGGGAGGCCGCCAGCGCGTCGACCCAGGCCGGCCGGGCAACGGCTTGCGGCGCCGGATCTCCGCCACCGGGAACCGACAGCCATTGGCGCAGGGTGGCATAGAAGGCCGCCGGAATGATCGGCTTGGCGATATGGTCGTTCATGCCCGCCGCCAGGCAACGCGCCCGGTCTTCCGGCAGCGCATTGGCCGTCATGGCGATCACCGGCAAGCTCGCGAAACCCGGCAGCCCCCGGATGCGCCTGGTGGCTTCGAACCCGTCCATCACGGGCATCTGCACATCCATCAGGACAAGATCGTAGGCACCGGCCTGGACCTGGTTCAGCGCAATGGCACCGTTCTCCGCCACGTCCGGGTAGATCCCCGCGGCCTGCAGCAAGTGAACCGCAACCTCCCGGTTGATGTCGTTGTCCTCCACCAGCAACACCCGTGCGCTGGGCAAGGAGAGCATCGCGTCCGGCGCGCTCTCCCGCGCCTCGGCGGCGTCCTCCGGGGCATCCTCGTCGGCGGCCAGCGTGCGCACGGTCGCCTCCAGCAAGATCGAGGCGCTCACCGGCTTGATCAGGGTCGCATCGAAGCCGGAGCGCTCGCCTTCGCGCAAGACTTCCTCGCGGCCGTGCGCGGTGATCATGACCCGGCGGGGACGCGGGTGGCGCAGGCGCATGGCATCGATATGGCGGGCGGTCTCGATGCCGTCGAGACCAGGCATCTTCCAGTCGATGAACACGGCCTGGTACGGGTCGGCGGCCTCGTCAGCCAACGCGATTTTCGCCAGCGCGGCCCGGCCGGAGGCGGCCTCGTCCACGCGGAAGCCAAAGTTGCGCAGCATGGAGATGACGACCTGGCGCGCGTAGTCGTGATCGTCCGCCACCAGCAGACGGCAGCCGGCAAGCTGCGGTGCGACCATGGCACGGGCAGGCCGCTTCTTTCCTGCCTGCAGGTCGAGTTCGAACCAGAAGGTGCTGCCCTGGCCAGGGGTGCTGTCCACCCCCAGCGTGCCGCCCATCAGTTCCACCAGGCGGCGGCAGATGGCCAGGCCGAGGCCGCTGCCGCCGTAGCGGCGCGTGGTCGAGGCATCGGCCTGCTCGAAGCTCTGGAACAGGCGGGAGTGCGTGGCCGCATCGATGCCGATGCCGGTGTCGCGCACTTCGAAGCGCAGGCGGATGCGGGGCTGGGATTCGCCGGCGCCGCGGCGTTCGACGCGGATGACAATTTCGCCCTGATGGGTGAACTTGACCGCGTTGTTGGCGAAATTGATCAGGATCTGCCTGAGCCGAAGCGGATCGCCGCGCAACGAGTCCGGCACGTCCGGGGCGACTTCGACGATCAGTTCGAGATGCTTGGCGACGGCGCGCTCGGCCACCAGGTCGCTCACCGTGCGCAACATCCGTTCCAGCGAAAAATCGATCCGCTCGATTTCCAGCTTGCCGGCTTCGATCTTCGACAGGTCGAGAATGTCATCGATGATCTCCAGCAGATGCTGCCCGGAATGCTGGATCTTTTCCAGGTAGCCGCGTTGCTTCTCATCGAGCCGCGTGCGCAGCGCCAGGTGCGCCATGCCGATCACCGCGTTCATCGGGGTACGGATTTCATGGCTCATATTGGCCAGGAAGCTGGCCTTGGCATGGGCGGCGCTCTCGGCGGCCTGCTTGGCGACGACCAGCTCGGCATTGGCCTGGGCCAGTTCCCAGGTCCGCTCTTCGACCCGGCCTTCCAGCGTCTGGGACAGCGATTTCAGGCGGTGATTGGCCTCCACCTGCTCCGTGATATCGATGCCCACGGCACCGACCCCCACCACTTCGCCGGTGTGCGGGTCACGCACGGGAAAGCGCATCATCTGCAGCTGGCGCTCGCCAAGCGGTGTCTGCATGGCGTAGATGTGCTCCTCTGCCTTGCCCGAGGACATCACGCGCTCTTCCATCTCCCAGCGCGCCCGGGCTTCGTCCGCTGCCGTGTTGAACTCCCAGGTAGCCTTGCCCAGCACGTCGGCCTCGCTCGCTCCCAACAGGGCTTGCGTGGTCGGATTGGCGGCAAGCATGACGTGCTGGCGGTCCTTGAGCGACATGATCGCGGGCGAATGCTCGAGCATGGCGCGCATCCTCTCCTCGCTTTGGGCCAGGAGCCGGCCCTCCCGCCGCAGGATCCAGGTGGCGATGGCGATCAGCAGCAGGATGATGGCGGTCAGCGCCACCACGACATTTCGCGTGAACAGATAGGAGGAGAACGCCTCGCCCATCTCCTGCTCCACGATCAGCCCCACCTCCAGGCCGGGGATCCACCTGGCCGCGCCCGCGACCCGTTCGCCGCGGAAGTCCGGATAGTCGAAGGCAAGCACCGGCGCGCGGTCGCGCAGCACGCTCCCGGCGACCAGGGTCAGCGGGCCGTCCTGCTGGCCGCTCCCCCCGGCCTTGCCTGGCTGCAGAGGCACCCGGGCAGCGATATTGAGCATGGACGACGTATTCCGTGCCAGCCTGCCCGTTGCCGCCAGCTCGCGCGTGAAGCGGCTGGGAGAGGCCAGCCTGGCCTGGCTGTCGATGGCGTACAACTCGCCGGTACGGGCAAAGCGACCCGCTTCGATGATCGGCAGCATCACAGCGCGGGGATCCACCCGCAGGCACAACACGCCGATGTTGTGTCCCGCGTCGGACAGGCGGGCGCACACCACCTGGAACGGCAAGTCGGCCAGCGCGCCCGATGCGTCACGGGTTGGCTCCGGGGCCGGATAAGGGGGCGAGACCGCGCTGCCCTCCTCCAGCGCCCGCCTGGCGGTCCTGGCGGATTCCGGCAACAACGGGAGGCCGATGCGGCTGGGCAGTTCCGATGCGACGATCTGGAGTGCCGGCGTGGCCAGGGCAAAGCCCAGGTAGCCATTGCTCTGGTAGAGCGGCGTCGCCCATCGCTCAAACCTGGCCGCCGCCTCGCGGTCCGGCGACGGCTGGCCTTGCGCGGATAGCAACGGCCGCGCGAGCCTGAGCCCCTCCGCCATGCGCGCTATCGTTCCCGCCCGCCGCTGCTGTTCTCCGCTCCACAGCCCCAGCAGGCGCGCGTTGGCCGCCAGGGTCGACTCCATGCGCGCGCCCAGGATGGCGCGGTTATTCTCGTACACCAGGTGGATGGCGCCGCCGGAAAGCAGGCAGACCGCCAGCATGAGGAGCACGGGGCACACATAGCGCCAGGCACCGGGACGCATCCCCCGCTTGCGCCAGCCAGGCAGGGAATCAGAGACAGCCATGGCGATCATTCTCCAGGGGTCGCGGCTGAATAACCGTTGGCGGCCAGCAGCTCCGCCTCGCGCGCATGGTCCGCGTCGGTATCGGCGTAGCGTTGCGAAATGGCGTGGAACTCATGGGCGATCGCCAGGAACGCATCGACCATGTCCGGATCGAAATGACGGCCGCGGCCTTCGCCGATCATGCGCACCGCCTGCTCGTGCGGGAACGCCGGCTTGTAGACCCTCCGGCTGATCAGCGCATCGTATACGTCGGCAACCGCCATGAGGCGCGCGGACACCGGAATCGCATCTCCCGACAACCCTTCCGGGTAGCCGCTGCCATCCCACTTCTCCTGGTGATAGTGCGCAATCTCCCGCGCGTAGCGCAGGAAGGAGTTGGGAGCGCCGCACTGGGCCTCGGCTTGCGCGATGGCATCCCGCCCGAGGATGGTGTGGGTCTTCATGATCTCGAACTCTTCGGCGGTCAGCTTGCCTGGCTTGAGCAGGATGCGGTCCGGGATGCCCACCTTGCCGATGTCGTGGAGCGGTGCCGACTTGAACAGCAACGCGATGGTCTCGTCGTTGAGTTCCTCGCTGAAACGCGGGTGGTGCTGCAACGCCTGCGCCAGCCGCCGCACATAGTGCTGGGTACGCCGCAGATGGTTGCCGGTTTCGTTGTCGCGCGTCTCCGCCAGCGATGCCATGGCCATGATGGTGACATCCTGGATCATGGATATCTCCCGCATCCGCCGCTGTACCTCCTGCTCCAGGTAGGCCGACTTGTCCCGCAGGAAATCCCTGGCGTTCTTGAGCGTGAGATGGGTGGCGATCCTGGCGTGCATCACCAGCGGGCTGAGCGGCTTCATGATGTAGTCCACGGCGCCAACCTGGAACCCGCGCGTCTCGTCGTGCTCGCCGGTGCGGGAAGTGAGGAAGATCACCGGCACGTCCATGGTGGCCGGATTCGCCTTGAGCTGCCGGCACACCTCGTAGCCGTCCATGTCGGGCATCATCACATCGAGCAGGATCAGGCTTGGCGGCGCTGCCGACGCGATGCGCACCGCCACGCCGCCGGAAGTCGCCACCTTCACCCGATAGCGATCCTGCAGCAACGCGGCCATCATCGCGATGTTCTCCGGAACATCGTCCACCACCAGAATCGTGGGCTGTGCGTCGGGATTGTCTGGGCGCATGGGAGAGTCAGATAGGGATATTTGCCGGGCAGGCGATGTCCGCGCGCGCCCGGCCCGGGACGCAACAAAGCAAGGGGCATCCCAGCCCCTGCTTGCCATAACGGTTGTATTGCGCCGCAATTCAGCCCCACTTGCGGAGGGCTCAAGTATTGGCCCTGCCGGCCGTTAACCCGAGCCCGCACCGAGCCCGCGCCGAGCCCGCGCGCACGGCGACCTGCCGGCGCCGCGCGCCAGCGACAAGAAAAAAAGCCCACCGAAGTGGGCTTTCCAAGAGGGACGGACAACGGTCGCATGGCATTGACGCTGACACCCCGCAATCATTTCAATGCTCGCCGGCTACGTCGGAAGACGTGTCCGCATTGCCGGCGCCGCCAGACGGCGCGCCGGCATGGTGCCCGACCAACAGCGAATTCCCGCAGACATCAAGGTCCGTCTTTCGCTGGATCGAAGCACCGGCGGCATTGTCATCGGGTCTCGCAGAATCGAAAAGAGTAAAAATACTCCCCCTCTCCGCTACTCCCCCGACGCCCCCGGCAACGGATGCGAATACAGGCTCGGCGATCTGAGTACTTCTACTCTTTCGCGGCAGCCGTCGCCGAGCCATCATGAGGCATGGAATCTCATCAGCAATCTGCTCGCCATACCTTGCGCATCGACCAGTGGACGATGGCGGTGGGCAGCGGGGAAACCGCGCTGGAATACGACGACTGGTTAAGCCGCATTCTCAACAGTCTGGCGCCCGACGTGCCGGGGCATGCCATATCGAGAGTGATCCGCGAAGGCCGGAGCGAGTTCCGGCTTGAACATCGCGCGCGCTATGAGGTCCGGCATCCCGACATCGGCGTCCGGCGCTTCGTGTGCGCAATCGACAGCGATGCGACGTTGATCGCTTTCGAGCATACGGTGTCTGGTGTCCGCTACCCATGGGTGACGATCAACGGCGTATTCACCCAGATTGAACTGCGCACGCTCAGGTTCCTGTCCGCCGGACTCGACCTGTGTGCTGCCCCGGTCGGCGCGGAACGCCGCTGAATCGTTGGCAGTTCCAGCGACTGATGTGATGGCCGGCACCACGCTTTCCGGTCCAGAGCCCGCCTTGCGCGTGAGGATTAGCAGCATGGCCGATTCTTGCAGGGAAACAGCACTCCCCGTGTCCCCCCCCTTGCAGATGAAGTGCCAGATTCATGCACCGGGCTGGCTCTGGATTTTTTTATACCGCGCCCACGGCACACGCCGAGCGCATGTTGGCGATCAGCGCCGGGAAGTCCAGGCCCAGCGTGGAGAGCGCCACGGCATCCGCCTTGCCATCCCGCAAGGCACGGTCCAGCTCCATGCATGCCCGCGCGAGCTCCGCCGCCCCAAGCATGCCGAGGATGGCCTGCATGCCATGGGCATGCAGGCATGCCCGGCCAAAATCGCCGCCCCCGATGGCCTCATGGATCCGCGTTACCACGTCCGAGCGTTCGGCGCATACGCGCCTGGCCAGATTGACATAGAGATCCTCGCGACCGAACAAGAGCTTGATCCCCGCAGCGGCGTCCAGGCCCGGTACGCCCTTCAGGGCTTTCACCACCGCTGACGCAGGGGGACTCGTCTGCGCCGCCACATCCATCCTTGTCCCCGCGCCTGCCTGACCGCGATCCGCGCCCCCTGGTTTAGCCACGGGCGGTAGCCATGCCGCAATGGTGCGGAACATCGCCTCTGCGTCGATCGGCTTTGAAATATGATCGTTCATCCCGCCCTCGATGCAGCGGATGCGGTCAGCCGACATCGCGTCGGCCGTCAGCGCCAGCACCGGCAGGGCCTGCAGCCCCAGGCCGTGGCGAATCGCGCCGGTGGTCTCTATGCCGTCCATGCCCGGCATATGGATGTCCATCAGCACGATATCGAATGCGTGCTCCTTGAGCGTCGCCAGCGCCCGCGGACCGTCGCAGGCAACATGCACGTCCATGCCCACCAGTTCGAGAAGACCGCGCGCAACCTCCTGATTGATCGGGTTGTCCTCGACCAGCAAGACCGTGCGCCCGTGCAATGCCTGCCACGCCGGCCCGGCGAGCGAGCGGCCATCCGATGGCGCCGTATCCGTATGCGAACGCCCGGAGCCCGCACCGGCCGCCCGGTCCGCTCCCGCAATCTCCAGCGATACCTCGAACGAGAAGGTACTTCCCACGCCGGCCTGGCTCCGCGCAAGGACACGCCCGCCCATGAGTTCCGCCAGCTTCTTGCAGATCGCAAGCCCTAGCCCCGTGCCTTCAAAGCGGCGGTTCATCGCGCTATCCAGTTGCTGGAACGGCGTGAACAGCTGCGGCAACTGTTCCGGCGCGATGCCTACGCCCGTGTCCTCGACCTCGAAACACAAGCCGATATGGCTGTCGCGGACGAGCGTCTCCCTGACTCGCAGGGAGACCTCGCCGCGATCCGTGAACTTCAACGCATTGCTCAGGAAATTGATCAGGATCTGCCCGACCCGCAATGGATCGCCGACAAGCCGAAGCGGAATCGCGGGGGACGTGGAAATGGACATCATGACGCCTTTCGCTTCCGCCGTTTCCCAGAACAGGCCAGTGACACGGTCCAGCAGTTCGGACAGGTAGAACTCGCGCGCGTCGACGGTGAGCATTTCCGCCTCGATCTTCGAGAAATCCAGGATATCGTTGACGATCCCCAGCAAGTGCCCGGCGGATGCGCTGATGCGCGCCAGATAGCGATCCAGCTTGTCGTCGCACTCCCTGTTCAGCGCCAGATGCGACATACCGATGATGGCATTCAGCGGCGTCCTGATCTCGTGGCTCATATTGGCCAGGAACTTCGCCTTGACCCGCGCAGCCGATTCAGCCGCCTCGCGGGCTACCGTCAGCTGCAGAGTTCGCTCCTCGACGCGAGCTTCCAGCGTGTTGGTAAGCAGTTCCAGGGCCTGCCGGGTGCGCTCCTGCTCGGTGATATCCGCGACCACGGTACCGACGCCGATGATGCCCGCATCGTCCGGCGCGCGCACCGGGAACTTGACCACGCGGAAGATACGTTCATACCCGTAACGAGGACTGGTCGTATGCACCTGGCTTTGGGAGGTTCCGCTGGCCAGTACCAGTTCGTGCATATCGCGGCTGATCTCCGCGATACGGCGATTCGGGATGATGTCCCAGTCGCAGCATCCCACGGCAGCGCCGTGCGGCACCCCGATGGCTTGCTCGTAAGCGCGATTGGCCATGATGCCCACGCCCTTGAGGTTCTTGTAGGCCAGCCCGGTCGGCACGTTCTCGCGGAATGCGCGCATGCGCTCCTCGTTCTCGCACACACTGCGGCGCGCGCGCCACTGGAACGCCGCCAGCGCGAGGATCAGCCCGATCGCAATCGCGGTAAGGCTCACGATCGCCGTCCGGACCAGGAAGTACGATTGATAGGCTTCGTCAACGTGTAGCTCGACGACCAGCCCCATGTCCTGGCTATCCAGCCATCGACCAGCCCCGATGACCTTGTGCCCGTCATAGCCGTCATAGCCATCGGCGGCCACCGCTTCCTCGCCTCTATTCGCCAGCAGCTGCGACGCAAGTTTGGTCGGAGCGTCGCCAGCGCCGCCCCGCGCCAGCGCATCGCCGGCAGGCTGCTTGCCGGGCACTCTCGCCCACAGCGGCCCGGCGACATCTTGCCGCGGACGATCCGGCGCCGCCTGGCGCTCCGAGGCGCGGGTCGGGGAGAGAATGCGCGCGGAGGAATCGATCGCGTAAGCCTCGCCCGTTTCGCCTATCCGGCCCGCCTTGAGAATCTTGAATAGTCCCACGTAGGGATCGACGCGCAGGCACAGGTAGCCGACGATCCGTCCATCCGCATTGATGCGTGCGCACGCAAGCTGATAGAACATCCCGGCCGGCTTCTCGACGCCCTGGACCATGAGCGGCAGCGTCGAGACAGTGGGCCGCGAGATGGCAAATCCAAGTTCCTGCGCCCCCCGCAACGTGCGTTTTGTCTGCTCGGTCAGATTCGAGAAGTTGACATAGTACGGGCTGCTCGCCGCGACAATGGTTTGGTCCGGCCTGATCAGGGCATAGCCGTCGAAGCCCCGGCTCCTGTAGATCGGCAGAATCCACTGATCGAATTCAGTCAGCAAATCCGCGCTGCCGGGATTGGCCAGGATACGTTTCACCAGTTTTATCAGGGCAGGGTTCTCGGCAATGGTCCCGACCCGCCCCGCCGAATCCTCTCCCATGGTCCGGTTCAGGTCCGATATCGCCTGAAGCACGCCTTTCAGGCGGCTTTCGGCGCTCCGATGAAATTGCTTTTCAAGGCCCCCGAGCACCTCGTGGCTCAAGACCAGCAGCAATACGACGGCGACCGCCGTCATGATGAAATTCAGGCGGGTTTCCCTACCGCCCGTCCCTCGCAGACTCCTGAAGTAGCGCTTCATCATGATTTCCTGCGACGGTTCGCGGCTTGTAAAACGACGGCGGCGTTCCGGCCCGGTGGCGGCAGATAACGCGACCTTGATTTCTGGTCTTCGTCACTTTTTATTGGCGTCCCGGCAGGATGGATCAATCAAGAAACAGCGTTGTCAATTCAATTGCGGATTTGACTTGCAGTTTCTCCATCAGGCGCGCCCGGTGATTTTCCACGGTACGGGCGCTGATCCCCAGTTCCGTGGCAATCGCTTTGCTGGTCTTGCCGGTCGTGACGTGCCAGGCAACGACTCGCTCCTTCGGGGTCAGGAGTGCAAGCCGCGTGCGTTTGTCGGCCGAAGCCAGCCTCTGTTCGTACATCTGGCGGCTGCGCTCCAGCGCGCCGCGCACTTTTTGTACCAGCATTGCGCCATCGACCGGCTTCTCCAGGAAATCGAGCGCGCCCGCCTTGATCGCCTTGACCACCGAAGCGACCTCGGAGTAAGCGGAGACAAAGATGGTTGGCGGAAAAACGCCCATGCCTGCCAGCGCGCCCTGCACCTGCAGGCCGCACATCCCCGGCATGCGCAGATCGCAAACCAGGCATTCAACCGGAGCCGGTCGGTACGATTCGACAAACTCGCGAGAGGAAACAAACTGCCTTATGTCTGCGCCAAGACCACGGAGCAACTCATGGTATGTCCAGAGCACAATTTCATCGTCGTCGACTAGATAGATTACGGATCGCTCAGCTGACACAGCCTACGCCTCCATTTCCTGGTGCCTGGCTACCGGATGCCGGCCGGTCCGCAAGTTCACCGCGCTGCGACCGATAGGCCGCGTGACACGCACTCCCCGTCGGCACAGTAGGCCAGCATTATTCTGAAGTGGAAATTGGGTAATCCCCGAGTCGCGGGCAAGCCGCGAAACCGAAAATTGGCTCAACCGAGTGATCATCTCGGTACGAATTCCTATTAAAAAACTCAGTCGTCTCATCCACCATGCATACCGGGAAGAAAGGTGTGCTTTTTTCGTCTCCCGGCATATTAATTACTTTAAACCTTATTAAAAAATATTATAAGAACCAACGATTAAAGCCATATACCTTTTAAGTCGCAATCGATGCCATGATGATGACGGAGGCGACGACCCACGACCTGGGCTGGCATCCTCCGCGGGCACGAGCCTGGGATCATGCCGCGGCGATGGAACCCGATGGAACCATGACCATGCCTGCCGCGCACCAGTGCATGAAGCAGCCCGGCGCTGCCGGCGCCAGCCAGGCGGAAAAACCGACAGGCTACCGCCCGGGGCTTATGAAAATGCCGCATCCAGCACTGTGGTGCCACTGAGCGAGGATGGTGGGGTGCGAACCAATGCTGCGACCGTATCCAGACAGGACATGGCCTGTCTGATAACGCCCATTTCCTGACCGGGGTCGCGCGCGGCCTGAACCACCAGCCTGGCACTCATGCACAGTCGCAAGGCGCTGACAGGGATACCCGCCCTGTGACCACAGTCGACCGGCTGACCGATGTGATAGGCCAGAGCGTCGGCGCCGCGCCCCGGCCCTTGCAGCCGATGATAGATTCCAGCCGTTTCGTCGCGGCTGAGCGCAGTCTTGCCGCCATGCGAAGCCGACCGATACAGCAGGAAGGGGTAAATGGTCTGAATATCGTCCCAGTTCGACAGGATGTTCAGCGCCGTGCGGTCCAGCGCCGGTACATCCAGGATGGAAAAAGCCGGATCGCGGCTCAGCCTTTGCCGGATGGCATTGGCGAAGCGCCGCAGAATGCCCTCGACTTGCGGGGCTGGCACCGCGCGGAACTCGCGCAACTCATGGACCGCGGCCTGCCAGCGCAGCAGCAAGCCAAAATTCGCATGCGATCCAAGGGATTGCGCGCATGGCCAGTCGCGGGGCCACTCCTCGCGAGCAGAGTAGAGGCGGAGTTCCGCAGGGATGCCCCGCTGGCGCAGCGTCTCGCCGGCCACTGCCGGCAGCAGCAGGGCGCCGGAAAACGATGGCCCTGCCACGAACTTGGAACCGGTCAGCGCAATCATGAAGCCGTTGCGCAGATACGCCTGGATGGTGCCCGGCTCGATGCGGAACTGGCAGGCGTCGACGAGAACCTGCACCGCCGATGGCCAGCGGCGGTGCAGGCGCATCACGCACGAGATGCTTGGCGCAATGCATCCGGTCTTGGAGACATCGATCAGCACCAACAGCACATGACGTCCGTCATGCACGGCCTGGCTGACGAGCGCTTCGATTTCCACGTCGACCACGTCGGCATCCCGGAGACTGCCATCGGCGTGACGAATCGGCACATTGAGGATGTCGCTGGCGCAGGCCCGGCCAAGGGATTCGCCCGGGATGGTGATACGGCCCAGCGCGTTATACGTGCTGAAGTGCCGCCCGGTCAGCGCCGCGGGCACGCCGCTGCCGCTCTCGGCCTCGCCGGCCAGGATCACCAGGGGCCGGACCGGGACGCCACTGGCGCCGCCATCCCCCGACAATCTCGCCGCCACCTGCGCCGCAAGCAAATGCACATCGGTGCCCGACGCCGAGAAGACGAGCCCGGGGTCAAGGGCATGATCGATGCCGCACAATGCCAGCAACTCGCCGCGCAACCGCTCCAACTCGCGGCGATACAACTCGGCTGCGGGCTGGTGCGCCAGCCCGCCGGCCAGCCGGCCGCGAAGTCCGTCCGCCACGGCGAACGCCGCCGGCGAGATCCCCGAGGAAGTGGACGAGCCAAAGGCAACCAGCCCCGGTGAAGCGCATGGCTGGCAACCATACTTGTTCCGGCCAGTGACGGGGTCCAGCGCGATGCGATGATCCCCGCCGCTCACCAGCAGGTCAGCCGTCGATGGCAGCGGCATCGGGAGCGTGCGGTCGGTCGGCATGGTCGGCATGGCTGGCGTTGATCAGCATGGTCCTGAACGCAGCGAAGATCTTGTGCATCTGCGGCTGCTTGTAGGGAAAAAGATCGACCGGATCGATATCGTGCACGACCATGGCCGTGTCCGCCTCGAACACCAGCAACTCGCCATCCGGCGTCTCGGCGCAATCCAGGCCGACATAGTCAAGGCCCAGCCGCTCCTGAATCAGCGCGAGTGCATCCTTGTGACGCAGCGCGAAGGTGTGGTCGAAGTCGCGCATGATCGCCGCTTCTTCATCCCGCTTGGCCGCGCTCTCCGCCATGCCGGCATTGAGATAGTGAATCATCCAGTGCTCGGAGATGCCGACGTGGCAGACGTACGGGCGCCCTTCGATCAGTACAAGCCGGTATTTCCGGTACTGGCCGTCCGCGTTCCGGTAGTCGATGAAGTAAGAGACGTAGAACGCAGGCTCCTGGCTGTGCGCCAGGTAGCCGGCGAGTTCGGCCGCGTCGGCTATTTTCTCCAGTCCCTTGCCGGCATGCGAACCAAGGGGCCTGACGATGATCGGGAAACTGCCCTCGCCCAGCACCGACGAGATCGCTGCCTGCCCACTGGCGACACTCGCCAGTACCTGGCGATCCACGCGCCGGGTCGGCGGCATGCAGATGCCCGGAGCCGACGCCAGTATCGACGCAGCCGTGTCCCGCGACAGCAGTTGCAGGCGATCCGGCATGTTCAGCACTGGGCGCGGCCAGATGGCCGCGAGTGCGCGCAACTGCTCCAGCACGGGCTGGGTACGGTCGGATTCGCCAACTCCGATAAAGAGCACATCGTGCTCCGGCACGGCCTGCGGCAGCGGGTTTTCCGGTGTGACATACAGTGCGTCGACCGCCACGTCGGAGTTGCCCAGCAGGCATTCGATCGGGGTGTTGGCCATCAGATCGCCCGACACCATGACGGCCAGCACGCGCAGGCCAACGCCATCACCGCGCAAGGTCGGCAGATGATAAAGCTGCCGCGTCTGCAGCGCCTCGGCCTGGACAGTCATGGCGAGCGCATGATCGCCAATCAGTTGCAGGACCAGCGAGAGATCCATCAGTGCGTTCGCGTCGTCCGGATGCGACTCCAGATGCTTGATCAGTTCCGCGCCAAGCGGGCGCAGATCCTCATTCTGGTGGGCCGCCCGCAGCAGGTAGCGCAGACCGATCAGGGTATCCGGGCCCGGCGCCTGGGTCACGCGGTCATGGATTGCATTCATTGTGGCAAGTCGCTGGCTTCGGGAATGGATAACGGTGCACTCAGCGACCGGCCGAGCGCAAGGGTGGCACCGAGCAGGACATCAATGTCCTGCTCGGTGCTGCGATGATTGAAAAGGGCAACCCGGATCGCGAAGCGGCCATCGAGCACGGTCGATGACGGCGCGGCCACGCCGGATTCCTGCAGGGCGACGACGAGATCGCGGTTGACCTGTTCGATGGCGCCGTGCGCAAGCCCGGTGCCGATGAAGCGGAAGCAAACGATATTGAGGGATAGCGGCGCCAGCATTTCCAGTTCCGGCTCGGCATCGATGCGCCGCGCGAGTTCTTGCGCGAGCGCGCAGGTATGGGCGATCATGCCGCCCAGGCGCTCGGTACCGTAGACCTTGATCGTGAACCAGGTCTTCAACGCGCGAAAGCCGCGCGAGAGGTCCGGCCCGAAATCGCAAGGCCAGGGCGAACCGGCCGCCATGCCGCGCTCGCCGCGGCTGAGATAGGTGCCTTCGTGCGTCGCAAAGGTGCGCAAGTGCAATTGCCGGTCCCGGACCACAAGGAAGCCGGCGTCATAGGGGACTTGCAGCCATTTGTGGAAATCAAAGGCGATCGAGTCTGCCTGCTCGATTCCGCGCAGGCGCGGGGCCAATTGCGGGCACAGCATGGCCAGGGCGCCGAAGGCACCGTCGACATGAAAATGCAGTTGCTCCCGGCGGGCAATGCGCGCGATCGCTGCCAGGTCGTCGATGGCACCCGTATCCACGGTGCCGGCAGTGCCGACGACGAGAAATGGCGTAAAGCCGGCAGCGCGATCGACGGCAATGGCCGCCTCGAGACATGCCATATCCATGCGCCCCAGATCGTCAACGGGAATCGATCGCAGGTTGTCTTTTCCCAGGCCGGCGAGGTCCATGCCCTGCGCGATGCAGCCATGCGCCCTGGCCGAGGTATAAGCACTCAGGCGGCGCGAAGCTTGCGCCACGCCGCCCGACCGGACGCCACTGCCGAGCGCCCGGGTCCTGGCGACCAGCACGCCGGACAGATTGGCCATGGAGGAGCCGGTCAGGAACAGGCCGCTCGCATCCTGCGGGAAGCCGAACAGCTCGATCACCCAGCGCAGCACCTGCCACTCGACCTCGACCGGGATATGGTCGCGGCCACCCAGGTTGGCATTGAGCCCCGCCGCGAGCATTTCCGCCAGCATCCCGACGGGCGTTCCCCCGCCATGCACCCAGCCCATGAAGCCGGGATGCGCATTGCCGACGGCAAACGGCAGGATACTGTCCATGAAGGTCCGGTGAACCTGGTCCAGCCCGCTTCCTTGCCGGGGCAAGGGCTCGCGAAAGCGCCCGCGCACCGCGTCGGGAATCGGCTGCCAGACCGGCCGCTCGCGAATGCCCTGGAGATAATCCAGCATATCGTCGAGCATGCTGTGACCCTGCGCCCTGAGCCCGCTCCAGTCGACGGGGTCGAGACTGGCGGGGACTGGCTGCCGGCGGCCCTCGTTGGTTGGTGTTGACATGGCTATTGGCTGTCCGGAAAACGCATGCATCCCCTGCCGAGGGGCATCTCGCGACCTCGGTTCCGGGACATCGTGCAGGGGATCATAGCGTCGGGCCGCTGGCGCGTTTTGAAGAGGATGGCGGGTTTTTTGCCTTATTTCTCAGGGAAACGCTGAACATCGCCCACGCCCCGCTTCCACGCAAAGCGGCGGGCCAGGCCCTCGACCGCCGCGGGCACCAAAAAAACAACACCACCGCGCCCGCCTTAACACAATCCGATAGTTTGCGAGCGCCGCCGCACGCGACGATAATTGTGTCGTCAAGCATCTTAAGCAACGCTCCCGCCTCTCCTCACCCCCCGCCCTCCTCCCATGCAGCCACACCAAGGCCTACCCCATCCCCAACGAAACTGGGCCATCCTCACCGTGTTCTGCGGCCTCATCATGGCTGTGCTCGACGGCTCGATCGCCAATATCGCGTTGCCGTCGATCTCGCGCGAGCTAGCGTCGGACCCATCCAGCACCATCTGGGTGGTCAACGCCTACCAGCTCACCGTCACGGTGTGCCTGCTGCCGCTGTCCTCGCTGGGCGACATCCTTGGCTACAAGCGCGTGTACCGCATCGGCCTGGCGGTCTTCCTGGTGGGTTCGCTGTTGTGTGCGCTCTCGCCAAGCCTGCCGGTGCTGGTGGCTGCGCGGGTGGTGCAGGGCATCGGCGGGGCCGGCATCATGAGCGTAAATACGGCGCTGGTGCGCTTTATCTACCCGCCCACCAAACTCGGCCGTGGCATTGGCCTGAATGCGCTCGTGGTGGGTATCACCATCGCCGTGGGCCCTTCGGTGGGCGCGCTGATCCTGTCCTTCGCCAGCTGGCCGTGGCTGTTCGCCGTCAATGTGCCGGTGGCGATCTTCGCGCTGGCGCTGGCGCGCACGGCGCTGCCCGCAACGCCGCCCCAGCCGCATGGCTTCGACTATCGCAGCGCGCTGCTATCGGCCGTGGTGTTCGCCTTGTTCATCCTGGGTGTGGACGGCGCAGGCCATGCCGCCTGGCGGCCTGCCGCGGCGGCCGCGCTGGTGGTGGCTGCCACGCTGGGTTGGTGGCTGGTGCGCATGCAACGCGGCAAGCCGGCGCCGCTGGTGCCGGTGGACCTGTTCGCCAGCCGCTCATTCACGCTGGCGGTGGGTACGTCCTTCTGCTCCTTCATGGCGCAGATGCTGTCCTTTGTCGCACTGCCCTTCTACCTGGAATACCAGCTTGGCCGCTCGCTGCATGAAACCGGGCTGCTGATCACGCCGTGGCCGTTGATGGTGGCCATCATGGCGCCGCTGTCGGGGCGCTTGTCCGACCGGTATCCCGCCAGCGTTCTGGCTGGCATCGGGCTGACGTTGCTGGGCTCGGGGCTGGTGGGGCTGGCGCTGCTCGGGCCGGATGCTTCAAGCTTTGCCGTGTGCTGGCGCATGGCGATGTGCGGGCTGGGGTTCGGTTTGTTCCAGTCGCCTAACAACCGGGCCATGATCGGGGCGACGCCGCCCGCACGCAGCGGTGGCGCCAGCGGTGCGCAGGCGACTACTCGGTTGCTTGGGCAGACTACGGGGACTGCCGTGCTGGCGTTGTTGTTCAGCATCGATCAGGGTGGCGCTGCGCGGGTGGCGCTTTGTGTGGCGGCGGTTGTTGCGGGGATTGGGGCGGGGGTTAGTTTTAGTCGGTTGCGGGGGGGTACGGGGACTGCGGCGCCGGTGCGGGGGGCGGTTGATGCGGATCTTTGAGTTTTGAATTGGGACATTGCTTGAGGGGTCTTGTTTTCGGCGTTGGTTTTTGGACCCAACAGCGTTCGGGAAGAATGCCGACCCTGCCGGGGGCAGAGCCATCAGGCTCTTCAACGGCGTTGATTGCGTCGTGCGGCCCAGGTGTCGGCTGGCGTGCCTTACCGGCTCAAAGGGTAGCGTAATGCCATTGCCCGGTGGTTTCGTGGTTTTGGCTCTGGCGGCACGCGCGGTGATTGTTCGGTCCCTGCCGTTCGCAGGGAGCGGCGCCGCGTAACTTCGCAATGATGGGTTTCGTGGTGGGCACGGTGGCCCGCGCTCAATCGCCCGTGGCCTCGTTTTTCGGCGTTGGTTTTTGGACCCAACAGCGTACGACATCCCCCTGCGGGGGACGCCGGTCACTCTTCTTTGCTTCGGCAAAGAAGACTAACGAGAAGAAAGCCGACCCTGCCGGGGGCAGAGCAATCAGGCTATTGCGCGTTGGTGGTTTCGTCGTCAGGCACAAGGTCTTGGCTGGCCTGCCTTACCGACTCGAAGGGCAGCGCAATAGCATTACCCAGTGCTTTCGTGGTGCGGCCCCTGATAGTGAGCGCCCTGCCCATTCGGCCATCTGCCGTTCGCGGGGCAACGGGCCACGGCATTTCGTACCTTGCTGGTTTCGTGGTTTTGTCTCTGACGGCAAATACCCTGCCAATTGACACCCTGCCGTACCGGCGCTAGCCGTGACTGCATACGGCCGTCTTCGTTTCGTGGTGGCGCCGTGGCCCGGTCAGCGAACACGGAAGGATCTGGCGACGGTGTTGTGCGGTTCTCGACCAATCCATGAACGAGGCCGCAGGGGACTGAGCGTGGGCCACCGCGCCCACCACGAAACGCATCATTGCGAAGTTGCGCGGCGCCGCCCCCTGCGAACGGCAGGGATCGAACAATCACCGCGCGTTCCGCCAGAGACAAAACCACGAAACCAGTTGGGCTCGAAGAATCGTGGCCCGTTGCATCGCGAACGGCAGATGGCCGAATGGGCGCGGCRCCCGCCACTAGGGGCCGCACCACGAAACCCGTGTGGTACGCAGGGGAGCAGCCGTTGAAGCCGGTAGGACATGCCAGCCGAAGCCACCACCCGCACGACGCAATCAACGCAGTTGAAGAGTCTGATGGCTCTGCTCCCGGCAGGGTCGGCTTTCTTCTCGTTAGTCTTCTTTGCCGAAGCAAAGAAGAGTGACCGGCGTCCCCCCGCAGGGGGAATGTCGTACGCTGTTGGGTCCAAAAACCAACGCCGAAAACACTCCCCCCAAGAAGAACTCAATCCGCCTTAGCCCCCGAATCCCTCACCACCTTCGCCCACTTAGCAATCTCCGCCCGCTGAAAACCAGCCAATTTCTCCGGAGTCCCAAGAATAGGATCCAACCCAAGCGTCTTCAACTTGGCCTGCACATCCGGCAACTGATAAATCCGATTCAACTCGGCATTCAGCTTGGCAACCACATCCTTAGGCGTATTCGCCGGCGCGAAAATCGCAAACCACGAATCCGCGTCAAACCCCTGCAACCCCTGCTCCGCCAGCGTAGGAATATCCGGTGCCGACGGCGAGCGCTTGGCACTGGTCACCCCTAACGCCCGCACCTTGCCTTCCTTGATCACCGGCAGCGCCGAAGGCAGGTTGTCGAACATCATGGAGATATGGCCGCCGAGCAGATCAGGAATCGCCATGGCACGGCCTTTATAGGGAACATGGGTGAGCTTCACCCCGGCCAGCGAGTTGAACATTTCGCCCGCCACGTGCGGCGAGGTGCCGACACCCGGCGTGCCGAAGGTGAGGCTGCCCGGCTTGGCCTTCGCCAGCGCGATCAGCTCGGCCACGTTCTTGGCCGGCACGGAGGGGTTGACCACCAGCACGTTCGGCGTCGACGCGACCAGGATCACCGGCGCGAAATCCTTGACCATGTCATATGGCATCTTGCTGTAGAGCGCACCGTTGATGGAGTGCGTGCCCACGGTGCCGAGCGCCAGCGTGTAGCCATCGGGCGCGGCATGCGCCACGGCTTCGGCGCCGATGTTGCCGCCGGCGCCGGGCTTGTTGTCCACCACCACCGGTTGCCCCCAGGATGGGGAAATCTTCTCCGAGAAGATGCGCGCCAGGATGTCGGGCGCGCCGCCGCTAGGGAAACCCACCACCATCCGGATCGGCTTGGAGGGATAGGTGTCGGCCTGGGCCGATGGCACGGCGAATGCGGCGCAGGTGGCCAGCACGGCCGCTGCGAAAGAGGTGATGCGCATGGTATGTCTCCCGATGACTTGATTTGTTTTTTTGGTACCAGAGATTGTCCCGCAAGCCGCCGCCGGACGGGCGCGACAACTCGTGCCTGTCCGGCGGCGGCGTTGGCTCAGCATGATGCTATGGCGCGGATTTCACGCCACACTCACACCACCGTGCCACCGAACTCCGCCATCACTTTATCGTGCAGGCGGCGCATTCCCTTTAGCCACCGATCGTAATCCTGTCCCTTGCGCTGGTAGTACTCGAGCACTTCCGGATGCGGCAAGATGAGGAAGCGTTCGTCCTTCACCCCTTCCAGCGTGACCTGCGCCACATGCTCGGGCGTGACCGAGCCCGCCTGCAGGAAGCCCTTGCGATCGCCGTCCTCGCCGAACAGCATGCGCGTCTGCACGCCCTGCGGGCAGATGCAGCTGACCTTGATGCCGCGATCGCCATAAGTGATCGACAGCCATTCGGCAAAGCCGATGGCAGCGTGCTTGGTCACGGCATACGGCGCCGAGCCGATCTGCGACAGCAGCCCGGCGGCCGATAYGGTGTTGACGAAATAGCCATCGCCACGCGCCAGCATCTGCGGCAGCACCGCGCGCGCGGCGTGGATGTGGGCCATCACGTTGATCTCCCAGATGCGCTGCCACTCCTCGGCGCTGGCCTCGAGACCCTTGCGCAGGATGATGCCGGCGTTGGAGCAGAACACGTCGATCTGGCCGAAGCGCTGCGTGGCTTCGTCGGCCAGCGCCTGCACCGCGGCAGCATCGGCCACGTCGACCTGTTGCGCGAACACCTGGCAATCAGGGCTGGCCTTGGCCAGCTCGGCGGCCACCTCTTGCGCGCCCTTCGCATCCAGGTCGGCCACGGCCACGCCACGCGCGCCGCCGGCGGCAAAGGCCAGTGCCAGCGCGCGTCCGATACCGGTCGCCGCGCCGGTCACCACCACGGTCTTGTTGCGAATCTCCATCTTTGTCTCCTTTGTTTGCTATGTCTGCATTGCCAGCTAGATGTGCGGCCCTTGGGCCGCGAGAATGCGATACGCGACGGTGGTGGCGATGCTATCCGCGCCCCTGCCACAAGCGAGCCTGCAGCGCATCCGCCAGTTCGCGGATGCGCGGGCCCAGGTTGCCGTCGAGGATTTCCGGCGTGAGCCGGGTAGCCGCGCCGCCGATATTGATGGCCAGCACTTCCGCGCCGTCTTCGAGCACCACCGGCGCCGCCGCGCCGCTCACGGTGCGGTCCCACTCGGCATGCGCCAGACAGAAACCACGCCTGGCGTAATCTCGCAGCGCGCGCTCAAGCTTGATGCGGATGGCTGGCCAGCGCGCTCCATAGTGGCGCTCCAGGTCAGCCATCACGGCGGCGCGCCGCGCCGGCTCAAGCCCGGCGAGCCAGGCCCGCCCGATGGCGGAAGTGGCGGTGGGCAAGCGCGAGCCCGGCGCCAGCCGCATGACCAGCGCGCCGCGCGGCTGGCATACCTCGAGGTAGACCATCTCGTGGCGGTCCGATGTCGCCAGCGCGACCGTGCAATCGGTGGCAAACGCAAGCGACTGCATCAGCGGCTGCGCGATCTCGCGGATGCCCGAGCCGGCCAGGTAGCGCTGCCCGAGCACCATCGCGCCCTGGCCGAGCCGGTACTTCTCCAGCGAGGCGGAATAGATCAGGTAGCCCAGGCTGGTGAGCGTGTAGGTCAGGCGCGAAACGGTGGGACGTGGAATGCCGGCGCGGCGTGCCAGTTCGGCATTGCCCAGGTAATCGTCGTGCGGGCCGAAGGCGCGCAGCAGGTCAAGCCCGCGCGCCAGCGCGGTGACGAAATTGCGGTCGTCTCGGTCGGTGTCCTGCGCCGCCGCACGGGGCGGCGCATCGACGGCGGCGACGGCAGCAAGCGGCGCGTCGGCGGGCAAATGCGGAATCGACGAGGTGCGTTTCATACGTGGCGAGGACGCTGGGCAACGGCTGGTGAAGAACGTGCCTGTGGCCGCCATGAAAGGCTGTGGACAGAGGCGCGCCGGCTATTTCGCTGTGCGGAAGACAATTCCGTATTTCTTGACTGTGCCTCAGGCCGTATGCAACAGTCAATGAAAACGAACGATCGTGCTGGAACGTGACTACAGCGACATGCGTGGCACGCTTCACGGTACACGACGACACCGGCACCCGGGGCCTGCCTGAGCAGGCCATTCCGCATCGCACAGGAGACAACGCATGCAGCACGCCTTTCAACAAGCCGCACCGCCTCGCGGCTGATTCCCGCCCCAGCTTGATCAAGCGGCCCCGGCTTTAGCGCGCGGCGCCGCCACTTCCACGCAGCCCGCGCCGCGGCTTGCGTGCCTTCGTTCGTGTTTGCAAAAGTCGCATGAGGTAAGCCCGTGACATTGTTTCTTCAACAAGTCCTGAACGGCCTGACGCTGGGCGGCGTGTACAGCCTGGTGGCGCTGGGCCTGACGCTGGTCTACGGCATCCTGCACGTGCCCAATTTCGCGCATGGCGCCTTCTACATGGCAGGCGCCTACGTCTCGTACTACATGATGACGTCGCTTGGCGTGAACTACTGGCTGGCGATGGGCGCTGCCGCCATCGCGGTGGCGGCGCTGTCGATGCTGGCCGACCGGCTGGTGTTCCATCCGCTGCGCAACGCGCCCGAGCTGCACGACATGATCGCCGCCATCGGCATCATGCTGTTCCTGGAGGCCGGCGCGCAGGCACTGTGGGGCGCGGACTTCCATCGCATGCCCACGCCCTACGGCCAGATGGTGGAGGTGCTGGGCCTGACCGCGCCGGCGCAACGGCTGCTGATCATCGCCGCGGCATTCGGGCTGATGGTGCTGCTGCACCTGTTCCTGACGCGTACCGTGACCGGCTCCACCATCGTGGCGATGGCGCAGAACCGCGAAGGCGCGGCGCTGGTCGGCATCGACGCCACCCGCGTCACGCTGCTGGTGTTCGCCATCTCCGGCGCGCTCGCCGCGATTGCCGCCACGCTGTACGCGCCAATCAACCTGGTCTATCCGAGCATGGGCAACCTGGTCATCACCAAGGCCTTCGTCATCATCATCCTCGGCGGCATGGGCAGCATTCCCGGCGCCATCGTCGGCGGGCTGATCATCGGCATGGCCGAGAGCTTCGGCGGCTTCTATGTCTCGACCGACTACAAGGACATCATCGCCTTCGTGCTGCTGGTGGCCATCCTGTCGATCCGGCCCCAAGGCCTGTTTGCAAGCAAGGCCGCATAAGGAGCGCACCATGAGCAAAGCATTGCAAGGCAAGACCGGCTGGGCGCTATTGCTGGCGCTGGCCATCGTGTTCCCGCTGGTTACGCCCAACAGTTACTACCTGACGGTGATGACGCTGGCCTTCATCTACGCCATCGCCACGCTGGGGCTGAACCTGATCACGGGCTATACCGGCCAGCTCAACCTGGCGCACGGCGGCTTCATGGCGATCGGCGCCTATACGCTGGGCATTCTCACCGTGGACCACCAGGTGCCGTTCTGGGGCGCGTTCGTGCTGTCCGGCGTGGTGTGCATGGCGGTGGGCTACCTGGTCGGCGTGGTGTCGCTGCGCCTGAAGGGGCATTACTTCTCGATCTTCACGCTGTGCATCGGCTACATCATCTACCTGCTGATCGAAAAATGGGAAAGCCTCACGCATGGCACCGTTGGCCTGATCGGCATCCCGGTGCCGGCGTCGGTGGGGCCGCTGGTATTCGACAACGTGCAGGCGCAGTACTACCTGGTGCTGTTCTTCCTGGTGGCGGGCACTTTCCTGATGCACCGCATCGTGACCTCGCTGCTGGGCCGCAGCTTCATGGCGGTGCGCAACAGCGACGCGCTGGCCGAGGCGCTCGGCATCAACCTGATGCGCACCAAGGTGCTTTCCTTCGTGCTGTCGGTGGGCTATGCCGGCTTTGCCGGCGCGCTGTACGCGGGCCAGGTGCGCTTTCTCGGACCCGATATCGCGCGCACCGACCTCACCTTCGACATGGTAATGGCGATGCTGGTGGGCGGCACCGGCACGCTGCTGGGGCCGCTGCTGGGCGCGGTGCTGGTACCGTGGGTCACGCAGACGCTGCAGTTCCTGCAGGACTACCGCATGCTGGTGTTCGGGCCGGTGCTGATCCTGCTGATCATCTTCGTGCCGGACGGCATCGTGGGCTCGTGGGCGAAACGCCAGGCGCGCCGCGCCGCCGCCGCGCGGCGCGGCGGCAAGAGCCGCGCGCAACCAGCCGGCGCGCCCGTCGTCGCCAACCCGAATGCCAACGCCGCAAATGCCGCCAACGCAGGGGCCGACCATGCTTGAGATTCGCAACCTGACCAGGAAATTCGGCGGACTGACCGCCGTGCACGATGTTTCGATCACCTTCGAGACCGGCCATATCAACGCCATCATCGGCCCCAACGGCGCCGGCAAGACCACCTTCTTCAACCTGATCGCCGGCACCCACGCGCCCAGCTCCGGGCAAATCCTGCTCAAGGGGCAGGACGTGGCGGGCCTGCGCGCCGACCAGATCGCCCGGCTCGGCGTGGCGCGCACCTTCCAGGCCACGCACCTGTTCGACCGCGCCACCGTGCTGGACAACCTGATCGTGGGCCACCGGCTGCGCACGCACTCGGGCCTTGCCGACGTGATCTTCAACACGCGCCGGCTGCGCGAGGAAGAACGCCTGTGCCGCGCCAAGGCCGAGGAGGCACTGGACTTCGTCGGCCTCACGCACCTCGCGCATGAAGTGGCCGCGGACATCACGCAGGAGGAACGCAAGCGCGTGGCCTTTGCGCTGGCGCTGGCCACCGATGCCGAACTGCTGCTGCTCGACGAGCCCGCCGGCGGCGTCAATCCGGAGGAGACCGTAGGCCTGGCCGAGCTGATCCGAAAGATGGTCCGCCACGGCAAGACGGTCTGCCTGATCGAACACAAGATGGACATGATCATGCGGCTGGCCGACAAGATCATGGTGCTCAATTACGGCGAGAAAGTCGCCGAAGGCACGCCGGCGCAGATCCAGCGCGATCCGCAGGTCATCGAAGCCTACCTGGGAGCCGACCATGTTGCAGCTTGAACGCGTTTCGCTTTCCTACGGCAGTTTCCGCGCCCTGGACAACATCACGCTGAACGCCAGTGCCGGCGAGCTGGTGGTGCTGCTGGGCGCCAACGGCGCCGGCAAAAGCTCGATCTTCCTGGCGCTCAGCGGCATTCAGCGCACCCATGGCGGCAGCATGCGCTTCGACGGCCGCGAACTTGCCGGCATGAAGCCCTCGCAGATCGTGCAGGCCGGGCTGGTGCATTGCCCGGAAGGCCGCAAGCTGTTTCCCGCCATGAGCGTGCAGAAGAACCTGACACTGGGCGCCTACGTGCACCGGCGCGACCCGGCAGGCATCAAACGCTCGCTGGAAGAAGTGTTCGAGATGTTCCCCATCCTGCGGCAGAAAAAGGACGACCCGGCCGGCTCCCTCTCAGGCGGCCAGCAGCAGATGGTGGCGCTCGGCCGCGCGCTGATGGGCCGGCCGCGCACGCTGCTGCTCGATGAGCCCTCGCTCGGCCTTGCGCCGCTGGTGGTCAAGCAGATGTTCGAGGTGATCCAGCGCATCAACCGCGCCGGCACCACGGTGCTGCTGGCCGAACAGAACGCCTACGCCGCGCTGGGCATCGCCCACCGCGCCTACGTGATCGAAAGCGGCCGCATTGTGATGGAAGGCGACCGCGACACGCTGCTAAAGGATGAAGGAATCCGGAAGGCGTACATCGGCGGATAGCGCCTGCCGGCTTTCGTGGCCCAACCGGGCCACCCCCCAAGCGATGCGAAGCGAGCCGTCAAGGTGTACCAGGCCGTATGGGGCGCCTTCTTTGCCTACTTTCTTGGCAAGACAAGAAAGTAGGTCGCCCCCCCGCAGGGGGGTGAAACCGCCTTTGACTTTAAGCCTTTGAAGTTGAATTTGAAGTCAAGCCGTTCCACGTTCCAGTCAGACCCAATACAAACACATCAGGAGACAGCCAAATGCAGACCAAAATGATCCGCCGCTTCTTCCCCCTCGCCGCCACCGCCGTGGCCACCCTGATGGCATCCGGCACCACCTTCGCCCAGGAAGTCGTCAAACTCGGCTACACCGGCCCACTGTCCGGCGGCGCCGCCCTGTACGGCAAGAACGTCCTGTCCGGCATCCAGATGGCAGTAGACGAAATCAACGCCTCGGGCCTGGAAGTCAAGGGCAAGAAGGTCAAGCTGGAAGTCGTCTCGCTGGACGACAAATACGCCCCCGCCGAAGCCGCCATCAACGCGCGCCGCCTGGTGCAGCAATACAAGACGCCCGCCGTGTTCGTGCCGCACTCCGGCGGCATCTTCGCCCTGCAAGCCTTCAACGAGCAGGAGAAATTCCTGGTGATGGCCTACTCCAGCGTGCCGCGCATCACCGACGCCGGCAACAAGCTGACCATCCGCATCCCGCCGGCATACACCGGCTATATCGACCCCTTCATCAAGGCGCAGATGAAGCGCTACGGCAAGAACGTGGCGCTGGCGCCGGCCGACCACGACTACGCCAAGGCCTGGGTGCAAGCCTTCGTGCCGGCATGGGAAGGCGCCGGCGGCAAGGTGGTGGCCAACAACCCGATGTCCTATACCAAGGCCACCGACTTCTACAGCGGCGTGTCGCGCGTGCTGGCCGACAAACCCGATGTGATGTTTGTCGGCGGCCCGTCCGAGCCGACCGCGCTGGTGGTCAAGCAGGCGCGCGAACTGGGCTTCAAGGGTGGCTTTATCGTGATGGACCAGGCCAAGCTCGACGAGATGGCCAAAGTCACCAACGGCCTGGCCATGCTGGAAGGATCGATCGGCGTGATGCCGCTGGCCAACGACGCCCGCCCGGCGGCGCAGACCTACAACAGCAAATACAAGAAACTGCACGACGGCCGCGACGCCACTACCGAGATGTCGCTCAACTACACCATGGTGTACGCGCTGGCGGGCGCCATGAAGCTGGCGGGCACCACCTCCGACGCAGCCGCGATCCGGGCCAGGATGCCGGAGGCGGTGAAGACGCTGGCCAAGGATGCCAACCCCAACGAGATCGAAAGCCTCGACGCCAAGGGCGGCACCGTCGCCGACACCGTGGTGGGCTGGGTGCAGGGCGGCAAGATTGCCCCGGTGCGCCTGTCGGAACTGGCGAAGTAAGCGCGCGAAGCAAAGGAGAGAACCGGCGCTCGGGCCAGGCGCCGGCAGCGAGCCCGCCGCGGCGTACCGTGGCGGGCTTGTCTTTTTGCGCTACCGGATGCGGGCCTCAGGCCCGGTACTGCGGCAGGTTGCCGGCTCCCCCTTGTGCATCAGGCTGCTGCATCGCCACTTGCCGCACTGGCTGCGGCTGCGCCGCCGCATGCTGCTGCTGACGCTGTAGCTCCTGCTGCCGCCGCTGCTGTTCCTGCTGCTGGCGCTGATGCTCCTGCTGCTGGCGCTGCATCTCCTGCTGCTGGCGCTGCTGGTCTTGCTGCTGCCGCTGCATGACTTGCTGTTGTTGCTGCTGTTGTTGCTGTTGTATTGCCTGCTGCTGGCGTTGTTGTTCCTGTTGCTGCCGCTGCTGCTCCTGCATCTGCCGCTCCTGCTGCTGGCGCTGCATGGCCTGCTGCTGCATTGCCTGCTGCTGGCGCTGCTGTTCCTGCACCTGCCGTTGCTGCTGCTGTTGCATCGCCTGCTGGGCACGCTGCTGGTCGGCCAATTGCCGTTCCTGCTGCTGGCGCTGCATTTCCTGCTGCTGCATCGCTTGCTGGGCGCGCTGCTGCTCGCCGACCTGCCGTTGCTGCTGCTGGCGCTGCATCTCCTGCTGCTGTTGCATTGCCTGCTGGGCGCGCTGCTGCTCACCGATCTGCCGTTGCTGCTGCTGGCGCTGCATCTCCTGCTGCTGTTGCATCGCCTGCTGGGCACGCTGCTGCTCACCCATCTGCCGCTCTTGCTGCTGGCGCTGCATCTCCTGCTGCTGTTGCATCGCCTGCTGCGCCCGCTGCTGGTCTCCCATCTGCCGTTCCTGCTGCTGGCGCTGCCTCTCCTGTTGCTGTTGCACCGCTTGCTGCCCTCGCTGCTGGTCCCCTATCTGCCGTTGCTGCTGCTGGCGCTGCATCTCCTGCTG